>JAJXZC010000520.1 GCA_021780275.1 Pseudomonadota bacterium | reverse complement strand
GGCGAACCATTCGAAGCTGCCGACGAGCAGGGCGCGCCGCGATCAGCGCATTATCGGTCCTGCTGCTCGCCGTCGCCGGCATTGTGGCGACATCCCTCTATGCGGCGCGTTACGACGAAATTCTGAGGGGTGCCGACGCAAGCTTCTTCTATCGGGAGATCGGGCCGGCCCTGGCCGCCTTCGACAGCATGCGGACGCATCCGCTCGCCGGCGTCGGACTGACGGGCGAGGACGTCTTCGGCCAGCGGCTCATCATGATTTTCGCCAGATCGCCGGGCTTCGATCCGGCCTGGCCGATGGATGGCAACTCGAAGTCGCTGAACAATTATTTCTGGCTCCATTGGACCTATTTCGGCATCGGATGGGGGCTCGTCATCCTCTTTGCGATCAGCTGGTACCTGAAGCGCCTCGGCACCCACAACGTCGTCCTGTGCTGGATTGTCTGGGCGACGTTCGGGCAGGCCTCCGGCGCCTATGTTTCGCCCAAACCCTGGGCGGTGCTGATGCTGATCTGCGCCGCGACGACACTCAGATACCGACAGGTTTCGACACCGCGCGTCCCGGCGCGGGAAATACGCCGGGAACCCGCATTCGCACGAAAGGCCTACGGATGAAGGTCCTGCATCTGAGTACATTCGACACGGACGGAGGCGCCGCCCGCGGTGCGTTCTGGCTGCATGACGCGCTGCGTGCGCAAGGGGTCGACAGCACCATGATGGTCGGCCACAAGGACAGCGACAATGACAGCGTCGTCCGACCGGCGGGCCACCTCGCACGGCTCTCCGTCGCCATGCGCGGAAAAATGGATGGCCTGCCCCTCCGGCGCTACAACAAGACCGACGAATCCTTCTGGTCGATCGGCTGGATACCGGCCGGCATTCATCGCGCCGTCCAGCAGCTTGCACCGGATATCGTTCACCTTCACTGGATCGGCGCGGGGTTTCTTCCACTCGGCGAGCTGAAGCGTTTCGAATGTCCGATCGTATGGACGCTCCGCGACATGTGGAGTTTCACCGGGGGCTGCCATTACACGGCCGGCTGCGAACGTTTCCGTACGGGATGCGGCAGGTGCCCGCAATTGCGTTCGCAGTCCGAGGACGATCTGAGCCGGTCGATCTGGACGGCAAAGCGCGACGGCTGGAAAGGGATCGACCTCTCGCTCGTCCCAGTCAGCGGCTGGCTCGGAGATTGCGCGAGGTCGAGCCCCCTCTTCGCCTCGCACCCGATCGAGATCATTCCGAACGGCATCGACGTCGGCGTCTTCCGCCCGACCGACAAATTGGCGGCCCGCAAGGTGTGGAACCTGCCCGCAGACCGGCGAATCCTCGTGTACGGCGCGGTCAACGCGACGCAGGACAGGCGCAAGGGCTTCCCCGAACTTCTCAAGGCGCTGGATATTCTGGGGCAGTCGGAAACGGCGCGCGACCTCCTCGTCGTCGTCTTCGGCGACCTCTGTCGGGAGGACATTCCGGCCAACGGGATCGAGACGCGCCTCGTCGGATATATCGACGAGAACGAGAGACTGTCGCAGCTCTACTCCGCAGCCGACGCCGCCATCATGCCCTCATTGCAGGAGGCCTTCGGAAAGACGATCGTTGAAGCGATGGCCTGCGGAACGCCCGTCGTCGCCTTTGCGAGCGGCGGCCCGCTCGACATCGTCGAACACCGCATGGATGGCTATCTGGCAAAGCCTCATTGCCCGGGGGATCTCGCGCGAGGCATGTCCTGGTGCCTCGATGAAATTGAAAGCGGATGCGACCTTGGAGCTCGCGCCCGCCGGAAAGTCGAATCCGAGTTCGACATTCGCATTGTCGCCGGGCGCTATCGCAATCTTTACGAGCGCCTCCTCCGGAGGGCCGCATGAACCGGCGGGAGCTTTTCGCGGCGGGCACCGGCGCCGTTCTGCTCGCGACGCCGGCCAAGGTCGCCGCCGGCAGCGGGAAAAAATCAAGGCGAACGATTTCAGTGCAGGATTTCGGCGCAACGGGCAATGGAATAGCCGACGACACGGCCGCGCTGCAAGCGGCATTCGACGCGGCCTTCAAGACCGATGGAAGGCGTCAGGGCGGGCGCATACTTGTCATCCCTCCCGGCGCCTATGTCATACGCCGGACGCTTTCGGTCGATCTGAAGAGAAATGAAAAAGCTCAGCCGATCGAGCAGACGGCCATCCACGGACATGGCGCGGTTCTTCTCTCGGAAATCGACGACGGCACCGACGTCCTGCGCATCGCGAGCCATGCAACGGCACGGTTCCTCGTCATCGAGGGCTTGAGCATTCGCGGCAAGGGCCGGGAGGGAAGCGGCCTCGTGCTCGATGTCGATCGGGAGCGAAGCTATCTTTACAATTTCTGCCTTCGCGATCTGGTGGTCGAGGGATGCGGGGGCGATGGCCTGCGCATGACGGGAAATATTTTCGAAGGTCAGATCTTCAATTCCTATTTCCGCGACAACAAGGGCAACGGCGCTGCCATGGGCCATGGCGAGACCGGGGGCGTTCTCTCCGCGGTGCATGTCTTCGGAAGTGTCTTCGGCGGCAACAGCATTCACGGCGCTGCCCTCGTCAACAAGGCCTGCGACGTCAGTTTTCACGGATGCTACTTCCTTGAAAACGGGAAATTCGGACTTTCAGCGCCGACCGGATGCACCCTGCTTTCAAACTGCGGCTTCGAAAACAATCAAATGGCCGCCGAGGATTTTGCTCACGGCGACGCCGGTATCAGATTGCAGGTCTTCGGTACGCTTGTCGGATGCACCGCCTATTCGATCCACAAGCAGACGCATCTCATACGTGCTTTCGTCACCAACCATCTGGTCATGGTCGGCTGCACGGCGGCGGGCGGCGGCGGCGCGGAGGATGCAAAACTCGCCCGGCTCGACGGCACGAAGAACGGAATGGCGACACTGATCGGCTGTCAGGGGAAGCTCGACACGGGCCGCAACTTCAATGCCGCGCAAATCGGTCAGGAAGGCGACGGCGCTCGCTTCGGCGGCCGCTGGGACGACCGCAATCTCTTCCGTCTCGGCGAATATGTCATCTGGGTAGATCGCGATCACCGCCTGCGTCTGAAACGCGGAACACCTCTGTCGGACGAAGACGGCGCAGCGGTCGGAACCTGAACCATGCCGGATTGCGCGCGGAAAAAAATTCTCATTACCAACGCGATCGCCCTCAATGGCGGCGACGCCGCCATTCTCCAGGCGACCGTCGGCATTCTGAAGCGCCATTTCGGCGACGATCTCGAAGTGACCGTGCACGACATGGCCGCCGCGGCCTCCGCACACTACTATCCCTCGCTTGCCTTTCATCCCGACGTCCATAGCGAACTGCTCGGCTGGACGCGTGGCCGCTTTCCGCTCTCGGTCGCGGCCTTCCTGACGCTCGCCGCCGCGAAAGCGCGGAACCTGCCGGTTGTGGGAGCGCTTCTGCGCCGCCTTCTTCCCGGGTCGCTGCAAAAATGCCTTTCGGATTACGCCGAAGCCGACCTTATCATCTCCTCCGGCGGCACCTATCTCGTGCCGCATTACTCGATCAGATCGAA
>JAJXZC010000509.1 GCA_021780275.1 Pseudomonadota bacterium | reverse complement strand
CCTGCAGCTTTCGCGCGAGCCGAAGCCCTTGCCGAAGATGCGCATCAATCCCGATGTGAAGTCGATCTTCGATTTCACCTATGACGACTTCAAGCTCGAAGGCTATGAGGCCCATCCGCATATCGCGGCGCCGGTCGCTGTCTGAATGGTGCATATCAGCTTCGTCATCGCCATTGCCGAGAACGGCGTCATCGGCCGCGATAATGCGATGCCCTGGCGGCTTTCCGGCGATATGGCTTTCTTCAAACGAACGACCATGGGCAAGCCCATCGTCATGGGCCGCAAGACCTACGAGTCCTTTCCCAAAAGACCGCTGCCGGGCAGGCCCAATCTCGTCGTCACGCGCGACGCCGCTTACGAAGCGCCGGGCGCGGAAATCTTCGACTCGCTCGATGCCGCCATCGCCCGTGGGGTTGAGCTCGCAGGCGATGAGGACGAGGTGATGATTGTCGGCGGCGCGGAGATTTACCGTCAGGCCATGCCGCGCGCGACGCGCATCTATCTTACCGAAGTTCACGCGAGGCCTGAAGGCGACGCGCATTTCTCCCTCGACCGCGCGGGGTGGCGAGAGGTGTCGCGCGAGAGACATGTTGCCAGTTTAAAAGATAGCGCAGATTATTCTTTTGTGGTGCTCGAACGGCCCTAGGGGGCGTTGTGCGCCGGCCTGATCCGCGCATTCGTGTCTTGCGTAAAGACGGCCAGAGATCGAACGGGGCCATTGAAGCAGGAAAGACGCGGGCGGCGAATGACCACATCAGAGATGAACCTCCCCGCAAACCTGCACTACATCACCTTCCCTTCGCTACATGAAGATCCGCTGACGATTGCCGCACGACTGCGTGTGCCGCAGCGCGTGGGGAAGCTTCCCGCCGTCATTCTGCTGCACGGCTCCGCGGGCGCCTCCGCGCGGGAAGGTGGCTATGCGGATGTGCTCAATCAGGCTGGCTTCATGACGCTGGAGCCCGATCAATGGGCGGCGCGAGGGGTTGGCGGCGGCGCGGCGGGGCGCCCGAAGACGGTCACGGAAACGCTGCCGGACCTCTATGGCGCGCGGGAATTTCTAGTGAAGCATCCGAAGGTCGATGGGGATCGCATCGGCGTTGCCGGGTTTTCATTCGGCGGCGTCGCGGCCATGCTCGCGGCGACGCGAGCGCATAATGACAGGTACCTGCAAGGCGGCGCCTTCCGGGCGATCATGCCGGTTTATCCTTCGACATGGCTCTTCAACCGAGTGCCGGGATTTGAATTCGGCGATCTCGTCGATGCGCCGGTGATGCTGGTGACCGGTGCGCTCGATCAATATGACAACGACCCGGAGGTTGCCACGAAGCTCGTCAAGGGATTGAGCGAGGCCGACCGCGCGAAGGTCTGCACCGAGGTGATGGCGGACGCGCATCATGGCTTCGACATGCCGGGCGTCGATGTCGAGGTGAGTGACCCTTTCGGCAATCAGGGCAAAGGCGGGCGCGTGATCATGCGGCACAACCCCGAAGCGACGGCCAAGTCGCATCTGCTCGCCGCCGCCTTCTTTTCATCGACCATGCGCCCGCGCTGAACGCCAATCGAGGCTTGTCGTAGGGGCTTCCTGCGGCGACAATGCCGCCGCTATTCATTCAGCCTTTGGAGTAACGACATGGACGTGCGTGCGGCGGTGGCATTCGAGGCGGGAAAGCCGCTTGAGATCGAGACGGTGCAGCTCGAAGGCCCGCGAGAGGGCGAGGTGCTGGTCGAGATCAAGGCGACGGGCATTTGCCACACCGACGCATTCACGCTGTCGGGCCAGGACCCGGAAGGCATGTTCCCGGCAATCCTCGGCCATGAGGGGGCGGGCGTGGTGGTCGAAGTGGGCGCTGGCGTGAAGTCGCTGAAGCCGGGCGATCATGTCATTCCGCTCTACACGCCCGAATGCCGCGAGTGCAAAAGCTGCACGAGTCACAAGACCAATCTCTGCACGTCGATCCGCGCCACGCAGGGCAAGGGGCTGATGCCGGATGGCACGAGCCGCTTCTCCTACAAGGGCAAGCCGGTGCTGCATTATATGGGCTGCTCGACCTTCGCGAATTACACGGTCCTGCCTGAAATCGCGCTGGCGAAGATCCGTCCCGACGCGCCTTTCGACAAGGTCTGCTACATCGGATGCGGCGTGACCACGGGCATCGGCGCCGTCATCTTCACGGCGAAGGTGGAAGCGGGCGCGAATGTCGTCGTCTTCGGTCTTGGCGGCATCGGCCTCAACGTCATTCAGGGCGCCAAGATGGTGGGCGCCAACATGATCGTCGGCGTCGATCTCAACCCGGCGCGCGAGGGCCTTGCCCGCCAGTTCGGCATGACGCATTTCGTTAATCCGAAGGAGATCAAGGGTGACCTCGTCGCGCATCTCGTCGAGCTGACGGGCGGCGGCGCCGATTACAGCTTCGAATGCATCGGCAATGTGCACACAATGCGTCAGGCGCTGGAATGCTGCCATCGCGGCTGGGGCGTCTCGACGGTCATCGGCGTGGCGGGCGCGGGGCAGGAAATCTCGACCCGTCCGTTCCAGCTCGTCACGGGGCGCGTGTGGAAGGGCTCGGCCTTCGGCGGCGCGCGCGGGCGCACCGATGTGCCGCGCATCGTCGACTGGTACATGGACAAGAAGATCAACATCGACGATCTCATCACCCACGTCCTGCCGCTCGAACGCATCAATGAAGGCTTCGACCTGATGCATGAGGGCAAGTCGATCCGCTCGGTCGTCGTCTACTGACGCCGATGGGCACGCCGGAGATCAGCCTCGTCGTGCCGCATAGAGACCTCCTCGGGAGTTATGCGGCAGCGCTGCGGGCGGGCTGGTCTCCGAACACGTTTCGCGACGTGAGTGCCGATGAGCTGGAGGCGGTGGAAGACGATCCTGACGAATTCCTGCGCGATCTCATCGCGTGGGAAGGGACGGTCGAACTTGCCGACGGCTCGCCGGCGCCGCGCCTGCCGTTCAGGATTTTCTGGATCGACGATGGCGAGTTCAGCGGCGTCATCGGGTTGCGTTTCCAGCACGGAACGGAAGAATTGCCGGACTACGTACCGGGCCATATCGGCTACAGCATCGTGCCGTGGAAGCGTCGGCGGGGCTATGCGACGCGGGCGCTGTCGCTCATCCTGCCGGTGGCGCGGGCGGAAGGGCTGGCGCGTGTGCGGGTCAGCTGCGACGCCGAGAATGAGGCGTCGAAGAAAGTCATTCTTTCCAATGGCGGCAAGCTCATCGGCATGACGCCGCACGATCAGGAAACGGGCAGGCCGACGCTCAGCTACTGGATCGAGACCTGACGCGGCCCCGCGTCATCAAATTGTTCGAGGTATCATGTCCATCGAGTTCATCGAGTCCCATCGCTGCTTTTCCGGCACGCTTCACATTTGCCGTCATCGGTCGGAAGCGACGGGAACGCCCATGCGCTTCTCCGCCTATGTACCGGATGGCGAGGGGCCTTTCCCGGTGGTGACTTTCCTTTCGGGCCTCACCTGCACGGAAGAGAACTTCACGGTGAAGGCCGGCGCCTATCGGAAAGCCTCCGCGCTCAAT
>JAJXZC010000348.1 GCA_021780275.1 Pseudomonadota bacterium | reverse complement strand
GCCCGAGGGCACGATCTACACCTGCCCGATGCATCCCGAAATCCGCACCGACAAGCCCGGCCCCTGCCCGATCTGCGGCATGGCGCTGGAGCCTCTTCTCGTCACGGCGGAGGCTGGCCCCAATCACGAATTGATCGACATGCAATGGCGGCTCGGTATCGGCCTTGTCTTTACACTGCCCTTGCTCGTCATCGACATGGGCAGTCATTTCGGGCTTTTCAAAAGCCTTGGCGCCTACCGACCCATCATCGAATTCTTTCTCGCGACGCCCGTCGTCGTCTGGTGCGGCCTGCCTTTCTTCCAGCGCGGCTGGGCCTCCCTCGTCACACGCAACCTCAACATGTTCACGCTCATCGCGCTCGGTACAGGCATCGCCTGGACCTACAGCATGGTCGCGACCTGGGCGCCGGAGCTCTTCCCGCCGAGCCTACGCATGGGTGACGGCACGGTGCCCGTCTATTTCGAAGCGGCTGCCGTCATCACCTTGCTCGTGCTCGTCGGACAGGTGCTGGAACTGCGGGCGCGTGACCGTACAGGCAATGCCATTCGCGCGCTTCTGAAGCTCGCGCCAAAAGTCGCCATGCGCATTTCAGCGGACGGCAAGGAAGAGGAAGTCTCGCTCGATCACGTCGTTGCAGGCGATCAATTGCGCGTGCGGCCCGGCGAACAGGTACCCGTGGACGGCATCATCGTCTCGGGTCAGGGCACCATCGACCAGTCAATGATGACGGGCGAACCTGTTCCCGTCGTGCTCGGTCCGGGCGAACCTGTCATGGCGGCAACGCTCAACAAGTCCGGCGGCTTCGTCATGAAGGCTGAAAAGGTCGGTACTGAGACAACGCTTTCGCGCATCGTGCAGATGGTTGCCGAAGCGCAGCGCTCACGCGCACCAATCCAGCAACTGGCAGATCGCGTCGCCGCCTGGTTCGTGCCGCTGGTGTTGCTTGCCGCCGTCATCGCTTTCGCCGTCTGGTACACCGTCGGGCCAGACCCGCGCTTTGCACATGCGATGGTTGCCGCTGTCGCCGTGCTCATCATCGCCTGCCCCTGCGCACTCGGTCTCGCCACGCCTATGTCGATCATGGTGGGTGTCGGACGTGGCGCACGCGCAGGTGTGCTGATGCGCGACGCCGACGCGCTTCAGACCATGGAAAAGGTCGACACGCTGCTTGTCGACAAGACCGGCACCCTCACGGAAGGTGCACCGTCACTGACAGACATTGACGTCATGCCGGGCTTTGACGAGGGAGGACTTCTGCGCCTCACCACAGGCCTCGAACGCGCCTCGGAGCATCCGCTGGCCTCCGCCATCGTCGCGGCGGCAAAGTCGCGCGATATCATAATCCCCGACGTTGCAGATTTTGAAAGCCCAAGCGGTCATGGTGCGACCGGCACTGTCGAAGGTAAAAAGCTTGTCGTCGGCCACGCCGATTTCCTGAAGAGCCTCGGCGTCGACACGTCACCGCTCGCCGACAAGGCAGAGGCTGCGCGCAATGAAGGCGCGACGGTGATCTTCCTCGGCGTGGACGGAAAACTCGGCGGCGCCTTTGCGCTCACCGACAAGATCAAGGAAAGCACGCCTGCGGCGCTTCAAAGCCTGCGCGCTCAAGGCCTCAGGATCATCATGCTGACCTGCGACAACCCCACAACAGCCTTGGCGGTCGCACGTCGTCTCCCCATCGATGACGTGGAAGCAGACACACGCCCCGAAGACAAGGCAAAGATTGTCCAGAGGCTTCGTGACGAAGGCCGCGTCGTCGCCATGGCAGGCGACGGCATCAACGATGCGCCTGCGCTGGCCGCCGCCAATATCGGCATCGCGATGGGTACGGGCACGGATGTGGCGATGGAAAGCGCGGGCGTGACGCTCGTCAAGGGTGACCTTGCAGGCATCGCCGCCGCGCGAAAACTCTCGCGGGCGACGATGGGCAATATCAGGGGAAATCTCTTTCTGGCCTTTGCCTATAACTCGGCGGGCATTCCGATTGCTGCCGGGCTTCTCTACCCGACATTCGGCATTCTGCTCTCACCCGTCGTGGCAGCGGCGGCAATGTCGCTGTCATCCGTCAGCGTCATCGCCAATGCGCTTCGCCTCAACGCGGTGAAGCTCTAGTTCGCCACTCGCCAGCTGCCGTCCGGCTGCATGCAGGCTGTGCCGTAGCCATACTGCATGCGGCCACCGACATTCACCCGCGACTGATATTCGCGACAATATTGACCGGCCTGTGTCTGATAGACGTCGGAATAGGGCGTCGCCTGAACGGGCGCCTGTCCATAACCATACTCGGGCGGAGGCGGCGCATAGATGTTCCGGGGCGGCGGGGCGTAGTTCGCCTGTGAGGCGGACGAAAGAAGCGCCGCGCCCAAGAGCACACCACCGATAATCGCCACAGCGGCAAGCCCGTCGTCATTATGACGGTCGTGGTCGCGATAATATGGACGGCCATAACCGCGGTAGTCTCGATCATCGTGGCGACGGTCCGACCAGCTCCAGCCACGATGGTCGTCATGGCGATAGCGGCCATCGGCGAAGGCCGGGGCGGCGAGCGTCAGGGAAGTTGCCGCGACGAGCGCCATGGCCGTCGCCTTGAAACCGAAACTCTTCGTGCCTGTGTTCATGTCCAATTCTCCGAAGACGGGACCGTGAGCAAACCTCAGGGGATTGGCCCGTCTGCAATGGAACCGGTATAGCGAGGCCCGGCTGAATGGCACATGAACGAAAAAGGCGGTCATTCTCAAGGGAATGGCCGCCTGATTGTTTTGCATTATGGCGACTTAGCGCGCGACGTTGATAACCTGAAGCTGGGTGAATTCAGCCAGACCTTCCTCACCAAGCTCGGTGCCGAGGCCAGAGGACTTCGAGCCGCCAAAGGGAATGTTCGGAGCAAGTTCGGCGTGCTTGTTCACCCAGACCCAACCCGATTCCATTTTCAGCGCCAGATCATAGGCGCGATCGGTGTTGGACGACCAGATCGAACCGCCGAGCCCATAGGGCGACGCATTGGCGCGGGCGACAGCGTCATTGTTGTCTGAGAATTTGATCACCGGCAGAACCGGGCCGAACTGCTCCTCGTCGACAAGACGCGTGCCGTCCTCGATATCGCGAACGATGGTCGGCTTGATGAAATAGCCAGAGCCTTCCATCGCGGCGCCACCAGCTATGACCTTGCCGTGCTTCTTCGCGTCTTCGATAACTTCCTTGACCTTCTCGAACTGCATCTTGTTCTGGAGCGGCCCGAGCTGCGTGCCCTGCTTCAGACCATCGCCGACGATGGCGGCATTGGCCAGGGTCGCCAACTCGTCGCACATTTCGTCATAGATCGACTCATGCACATAGAGACGCTTCATCGCGATGCAGACCTGACCATTGTTCTGGAAAGCGCTGTTAAAAAGAGCCGGCGCCATTTCCTTCGGGTTCACGTCGTCGAGCACGATACCGGCATCGTTGCCGCCGAGTTCGAGCGTGATGCGCTTCAGCGTCGCCGCCGCGCCCGCCATGACTTTCGCGCCGGTCGCCGTTGAGCCGGTAAAGGAAATCTTGCGGACGTCGGGGTGC
>JAJXZC010000564.1 GCA_021780275.1 Pseudomonadota bacterium | reverse complement strand
GCGGGCGCCACCTCGATTGAGCACCATAATGCTTTGTAATCGCGTTGTTTTTTTACGCCTTCAGTGACCAGGTCCTGTTGCCGGCGGCGCCACAGTGAGGCGCACGAAGTCACGACATTCCCGTTTGGTTTGCCCCCTGAAAAATGTTCCTCCTTGAAGTATCGGTTTTGACCAAACGCTCACCGCGAACACGTGGAGTTGCTACCGCGTGAGCGTAGACGTCCAGAATGGCGGAGTGACTGTGCTGGAGTTCACAAAATAGGCTGCTTGCACGACAGCGCGAGCTTTATGGGTTCACGACCTAGCGAACAAAAATGGATGGACAGTTACAACATTTCCAGGCTCGCCGACGCGGCCCTGATGGCGGGCGGTTGAGCATGTCGGCAACCGAGCATCCAGCTGGACGGTTCTAGAAACCTGGCGGCGCAGGCGATTTTCTGATTCCATCGGCTTGACGGTGTCGAGGATGAATCGATGCGCGGCCAGCCTGGATTTTTCGATATCGATGATCGCTTGAAGCGACTGAGCGGCCTCGGTGACCAACTCGAAGCGTTTCGCAGCGTGATCGACTTTGAGATTTTTCGGCCCGACCTGCTCAAGGCGCTCGATTATTCAGATGGAGCCCAGGGTGGCCGTCCGCCTTTCGATCCGGTGTTGATATTCATGTATGGATGCCCCCGTTGACGCAAGGCGTTTCTGACAGCTCGGGCGCGCGATCGGATGCGGTCATGTATCAGGCCTTCGAATGCGGCCTGAGACGACCGCTGGCCGGTATGGAGATGCGCGGACCTGGCGCAGATCAAAATCGCGAGCTTTGTGCTCGTTGAACATCCATGCATTTCCGGGTCTCGATCTGACCGATCAATTTGCCCTTTCCGTTCGTTGACCTCCTCACGCTCCCGACGATCCTTCGGCTGTCGTGTCCGCTCTTTCGATCAAGCGTTGGCGGCCGTCGGATTCCGATAGTCCTCTCTTTTTGTCAGCATAGCCCAGACTGATCTGGCCATTTTGTTGGCGAGCGCGATCGCCACCAACATCCGCGGTTTTCGCGCCAGCATTTGGGCGAGCCACGTTCCTTCCGGCGCTCCCTTTCGGCCGGCCCCGCGCACCACCGCCATGGCGCCGATGATCAGGAGCCGCCGGATATCGCGTTGGCCCATTTTCGAAGTTTTCCCAAGACGCTGCTTGCCGCCGGTTGAATACTGGCGGGGAACGAGCCCGAGCCACGCGGCGAAATCGCGCCCTCGTTTGAAAACTTCCATCGGCGGGGCGAAGGTCTCGACCGCCATGGCGGTGATCGGCCCCACCCCCGGCATGGTCTGCAATCGCCGCGTCATCGCTCCGCGCTTGGCTTCGTGGGTGGTCGCCTTTTCGAGTTCAACGATCTTTTCCGACAGCCGGTCGATTTGGTCGAGATAGATGCGCGCGAGATCGACCACCAGCAATGGCAAGGACGTCACTGTATCCTCAATCGCCTGAAGGAGAGCCGTCACATTCGCCGAACCCTGTGGCGCCACGATCCCCTGTTCGGCCAGATGGCCGCGCAAGGCGTTGATCAACTGGGTCCGCTGGCGGACCAAAAGATCGCGGGTGCGGAACAGCATGGCGCGCGCCTGTTGCTCCTCGCTCTTCACGGCCACGAAGCGCATGGTCGGCCGGCTTGCCGCTTCGGCGATCGCCTCCGCGTCCGCCGCGTCGCTCTTCTGGCGCTTGACGAAGGGTTTGACATAAACGGGCGGAATCAGGCGCGCCTCGTGTCCGAGGTCGCGGATCGCCCGTCCCCAGTGATGCGCGCTGCCGCAGGCCTCCATGGCGACGATGCAGCGCGGCTGGTCGGCCAGGAATGTGAGCACCTTCTCGCGCGAAAGCTTCTTCCGGAAGACCACGCCACCGTCGCAACGGGCGCCATGCAGTTGGAAAGTCCGCTTTGCAAGGTCGAGACCGATAATGTTACCCTGTTCCATGGATGCCCTCTCCGTTTGTGGGATGCGCTAACATCGCCACCTTGGCACATCACGATGCCGTCGGGAGGGGGCATCCACTCCATCAAAATCCTTGTCATCCAGGCCGCCAACAATCTGTCGGATGAGCGCGCGGAATTCCTCATCAATGATCGCCTGTCCTTCATGCGTTTTCTCGGCCTGGGCCTATCCGGCCGTATCCCCGACGCCCGCACGATCTGGCTGTTTCGCGAAAAGCTGACCAGGGCCGGCGTGATCCAGACGCTGTTCGACCGTTTCGACGGCGCGCTTCGGGCTGCCGGCTACATCGCCATGTCCGGCCAGATTGTCGACGCCAGCCTGATCGCCGCGCCCAAACAGCGCAACACGGGCGAGGAGAATGAGACGATCAAGAAAGGCCGCGTGCCGGAGGATTGGAAAAAGAAGCCCGCCAAATTGCGCCACAAGGACCGCGACGCGCGCTGGACGATCAAGTGCACCAAGGCGAAGACCCGCGAAGACGGAACCAAGCCGGCGGTCGGCATCGCCATTCCGACCTTCGGCTATCAGAACCATGTGTCGATCGATCGCGCCCATGGCTTGATCCGCAAATGGCTGGCGACCGACGCGGCGTCTTACGAGCGCGCGCGGTTGCGCGAAGGACTGCTCGACAAGACCAACACGGGGGGGCGCGGTATGGGCGGACACAGCCTATCGCTCCGCCAAGAACGAGGCTTTCCTGCGCGACAACGGCTTTGTGAGCCGCATTCATCGCAAGAAGCCGAAGGGCAAGCCGATGCCGGAGCGCACACGCAAAGCCAATGCGCTCAAATCCGCCGTTCGCTCCCGCGTCGAACATGTCTTCGCTGTATAAAAGGACCGCATGGACTTGTTCATCCGCACGATCGGGATCGCGCGAGCGACCACAAAAATCGGCATGGCGAACATCGCCTACAACATCAAGCGGCTGCTCGTGTTGCGAAAAGCCGCCGCGGCAATGGCGTAGCCAGCCGAAGCCGCCCGCGGAGACTCCAGCGCCGCCACCCCGTCAGGAGAAATGCACCGAATTTGGTCGGAGACCGGCCAAACCGCCGAAATCCAACGCCAAGCGGAAGTTAATAGAGCCGTCCAGCTTTTGCTCCCTTCGCAACGGCCCGATCATGTTAATGGATTTTCCGATAAAGCTTCCACCAGATCGTCCGGCGTGTCCGCAAAGAGAGCCGACCGGCGCCCCAATTCATCGAGCAAGTTGCGAAGCAACTCAGCTTGGGGTGGATCGATCTTAGCCAAATGCTCCACGGCGATCTTTGCCGCTACGAGCGCTTCGGTGCCGACTTCGGCGACGTTTCTCAAAATGTCGCCGCCGCCGTTCGCCCCTTTTCCCCGATCGCCGCCCGCAGCTAGGATGTTTCCGCTGGGAACCGCGGTTGGAGGCCCGTTCATCGTAGGCGTCGCGCGATCCTCAAGCAGGATATCTTTTGCGGCCGCGCCCGTCGGCTCGCTTATGCTGATTGTGCTGATGGACGGCGCCAATTCCGCCCGTTCGTCGTTCAGTAGCCGACGGGCCGCGAGGATTTCCCGCCGCAATGCAGCCGAGAATTCCTCAGCGCCGACGCGCTTCGT
>JAJXZC010000090.1 GCA_021780275.1 Pseudomonadota bacterium | reverse complement strand
GGTGAACTGCTCGGCGACATGGAACGGCTGCGAGAGGAACTTCTGCACCTTGCGGGCGCGGGATACGGTAATTTTGTCATCCTCGGAGAGTTCGTCGATGCCGAGAATGGCGATGATGTCCTGCAGATCCTTGTAGCGCTGGAGAATGCGCTTGACGCCCTGGGCCACGTCGTAATGCTCCTGCCCGACGACGCGGGGCGTGAGGATGCGCGAGCTCGAAGCCAGCGGATCGACGGCGGGATAGATGCCGAGCTCCGACAGGGGGCGCGAGAGCACGGTGGTAGCGTCGAGGTGGGCGAAGGTGGTGGCCGGCGCGGGATCGGTAAGGTCGTCGGCGGGCACATAGACGGCCTGCACCGAGGTGACGGATCCGCGCTTGGTCGAGGTGATCCGCTCCTGCAGCTCGCCCATTTCCGTGGCGAGGTTGGGCTGGTAACCCACGGCGGAGGGCATGCGGCCGAGCAGCGTGGATACCTCGGAACCTGCCTGCGTGAAGCGGAAGATGTTGTCGATGAAGAGCAGGGTGTCGGCGCCTTCCTGGTCGCGGAAGTACTCGGCGACGGTGAGGCCGGTGAGGGCCACGCGCAGACGCGCTCCGGGAGGTTCGGTCATCTGGCCGTAGATGAGAGAGGCTTTGGACTTAGAGAGGTTCTTGAGGTCGATGACGCCGGCCTCCTGGAACTCGAGCCAGAGGTCGTTGCCTTCGCGGGTACGCTCACCGACTCCGGCGAAGACGGAGAAGCCGCCGTGCTTGGTGGCGACGTTGTTGATGAGTTCCTGAATGACGACTGTTTTGCCGACGCCGGCGCCGCCGAAGAGGCCGATCTTGCCGCCCTTCAAGAAGGGCTGGATCAGGTCGATGACCTTGACGCCGGTTTCGAACATTTCTTCTGAAGTCGACTGCTCGTCAAAGGCCGGAGCTTCGCGGTGAATGGGCATGCGGACCTTTTCGCCCACGGGCCCGAGCTCGTCCACGGGCTTGCCGATCACGTTGAGCACGCGGCCCAGAGTTTCGCGGCCCACGGGCACGGAAATCGGCCCGCCAGTGTCGATGGCTTTCATGCCGCGCACCATGCCTTCGGTCGCTTCCATGGCGATGCAACGTACGCGTCCCTCGCCGAGGTGCTGCTGCACCTCAAGGATGACGTCGATTGGCACGGGCACGTCGAAGCCTTCGCTGACAACGCGCAGCGCCTGGTAAATAGCCGGCATTTTCGATTCTTCAAACTGGACGTCGACGGCGGGGCCGGAGATTTTGATGACTTTACCGATGTTTTCTGCCATAAGTCTTTGTTGGTCTTTCCTAAATTGCGGCGGCGCCGCTTACGATTTCAATAATTTCCTTGGTGATGGCGGCCTGGCGGACACGGTTCATGGTCAGCGTGAGGCCATCGATCATATCTGTCGCATTGTTGGTGGCTGAGTCCATTGCGGTCATGCGCGCGGCGTGCTCGGCGGCCACGGATTCCAGCATGGCGTGGTAGAGCTGGGAGGTAATGTAGCCGGGCAGCAGGTCATTGAAGATGGACGCTGCGGATGGCTCATAAATGTAGTCCACCTCGGAGGTGCCGAATTTGCTGGCTTCGTCCTCGAACTCCTTGATGTCGGCCTCGCGCTCGCCCGGTTCCACGCTGACGCCACCGGTCATGGCTGCGCGGCCGGCCTCAGCCAGTTGCTCGGCGGTCATCTCTTCGGCGGCGGCAATCTCGTGCTTGCCAAACTCGATGAAGGGCAGAATGCGCTCGACGACTACGCGCTGCTGGATGACGGATTTGAACTCGTTGTAGACGATGTAGGCCGCGTCAATCTCCTCGTGCACGTAACGGGCGACGACTTCCTCGCTGACTTCGCGGGCGCGATCGAAGCTGAGCTTTTCGAGCAGGTTCGGGTGGTCTCCGATGACCTCGATGCGCGCGCTGCGCTGCCGCTCGGCGCGTGCCGTGGACTCCTGCTCGCTTGCCTCAAGGAACTTTGCGGCAGGGAAGCGGCGGCGGAAAAGGTCGCGGCCCTTGCGGCCGATGGCTTCGACGTCAATTTCCTTGTCGGTATTGCGGTCAAGGAAGTGTGTGGTGGCCTTGATGATGTTGGAGTTGAAGGCTCCGGCAAAGCCTTTGTCGCCGGTGACGACGATGACCAGCACGCGCTTTTCCTCGCGCGTTTTGAGCAGCGGATGGCGCACCTCGCCGGTTTGGGGATCGATGATCTCAATGCGGCGCTTGAGCGACTCAATGACGCTGGCCAGCATGGCTGAGTAGGGGCGCGAGGCAATGGCGCGCTCCTGCGCCCGGCGCAGTTTGGCCGCAGAGACCATCTTCATGGCCTTGGTGATCTGGCGCGTGTTCTTCACGCTACGAATGCGCCGCCGTAAATCGAGTACGTTCGCCATGGTCGGTTCTTACTTAGCCGCTCCTGCGGGGACTGCTTCGGGTTCGGGCTGTTCCTTCGCGCCGGATGCGTGCTCTGGCTTTGCCTTTGCCTCCTGGTGCGCGGCGAGGAAGTTGGCCTTGTATTCGGTGAGCGCGTCCTTGATGCGGTTACGGAGGTCGTCGTCCAGAGCCTTTTTGGTGGCGATGTCGCTCAGCAGCGCGGTCTGGGCGGAGTCGAGGTATTTGTACAGTCCGTCCTCGAAGGCGCGGATGTCCTCGACCTTAATGTCTTCGAGGAATCGCTGCGTTCCTGCGAACGGGATGATGACCTGCTTTTCGGCCGTGAGGGGATGGAACTGCGGCTGCTTCAGCAATTCGGTAAGGCGCTGGCCGCGATTGAGCTGATTCTGGGTTGCCTTGTCGAGGTCGCTGCCGAACTGTGCGAAGGCAGCCAGGTCGCGGTACTGGGCGAGGTCGAGCTTCAGTGTCGATCCGACCTGCTTGATTGCCTTGATGGCAGCGGAGAATCCCACGCGCGATACAGAAAGGCCGACGTTGACGGCGGGGCGCACGCCGGAGTTGAAAAGATCCGTCTCGAGGAAAATCTGCCCGTCGGTGATCGAGATCACATTGGTCGGGATGTAGGCGGAGACGTCGCCGGCCTGCGTTTCAATGATCGGCAGCGCGGTGAGTGAGCCCGAGCCTTTCTCCTTGCTCAGTTTGGCCGAGCGCTCGAGCAGGCGCGAGTGCAGATAGAAAACGTCGCCCGGATACGCCTCGCGGCCCGGCGGGCGGCGGAGCAGCAGTGAGAGCTCGCGGTAGGCCACGGCGTGTTTGGACAGATCGTCGTAGACGATGAGTGCGTGCTTGCCGTTGTCGCGGAAGTACTCGGCCATGGCCGTCGCGGCATAGGGCGCGAGATAGAGCATAGGGGCCGGCTCAGACGCAGAGGCGACGACGACGATGGTGTAATCCATTGCGCCGTGCTCGGTGAGCGTCTGTACAACCTGCGCGACGGAAGAGCGCTTCTGGCCGACGGCGCAGTAGACGCAGATGAGGTCCTTGCCCTTGTTGTTGATGATGGTGTCGAGCGCGACGGCGGTCTTGCCGGTCTGGCGGTCGCCAATGATCAGCTCGCGCTGGCCGCGGCCGATCGGAATCATGGCGTCGATGGCCTTGAGGCCGGTCATCATGGGTT
>JAJXZC010000660.1 GCA_021780275.1 Pseudomonadota bacterium | reverse complement strand
ATCCACGATCTCGCCTGAAGGCAGGCGGCGGTTTGGCGCGTGTTCGAGCCCGTCCCCGAGCCGCCGGATCAGCTCCCACGTCTGAAGCGTCAGACGCTCGCGAATGACCGACCCGGCGGCGCGGGCGGACCGCGAAAGCGACAGGGCCGAACCGAAACGGTTCGGGTCGCGCAATCCCTGGATGCTCGCGGCGGCGGCGCCTTTGGCGGCAGTCGCCTTGTCGACGCTCCCCCAGCCAACCAACACGCCAATCAGCCGTTCAAGCGATTGCTGTCCCAGTTGCATTGGCGCGTCCGGATCCACGGACCGGGCGCTCAGGCACCGCACGACCCGGAGAGTGGCCTCCGCCCTTTCGAGATAGCGTCCGAACCAGAACAGGTTGTCCGCCGCTCTGCTCGGAAGATTTCCGAGCAGGCGGGTAATCCGAACGGTGTCGGGGGACGGCAGCAGGGTCGAAATCTCGACCGGCTTTTCTGCGAGGACCCACACGTCGGCCGATTCCACGCCGTCGCCCATCGAGACAGCCCGCGCGTCAAGCTTGTCGGATATCCGGCAAAAGCCGCCTGGCATCACTGCCCATCCATCCGGGGTTGCTGCGCAATAGACCCGAAGCACGAAGGGGCGCGGTTCGAGACGCCCATCGGCCCAGCGCGGCGTCGTCGACAATCGGACAATCTCCTGTCCCACATAGTCGACGCCGCGCGCCGCGATGGCGTCTCGCAATCGGGATCGCTCGCTGCGCGTCAGTTCGCCGCCAACGACGCTGTCGCGTCCCTGCAGTGCCGGCAACTCGGCTCCAAAGGCGGAAGCAATTGAAATCGTGTCGAACTGGTCGAGCACCCGCTCGCGCTCTTCCGGCTGGCCGCACCACCATGTGGCGATATTTGGCATCAAGAGATCCTGCCCGAGCGTTCGGCGGGCAAGCGCCGGCAGAAAAGCCAGCATTGCGCGCGATTCGAGCATCCCGGCGCCGGGCATGTTTTCGACCGCGACGCCTCCCTGCCGAATGGACTCAAGCAAGCCGGGCACGCCAATTCGCGACGATGCGTTGAGTTCGAGCGGGTCGCACCAGTCGGCGTCGATATGCCGCCAGATCACGTCGCACCGCTTCAAACCCGCAATGGTGCGGACGAACACCCTGCCTTCGCGCATGACGAGATCTTCGCCCTCGACCAGCAGGAAGCCGAGATAGCGCGCGAGATAGGCCTGTTCGGAATAGGTCAGGCTGAGGGGACCCGGAGAGAGGATGCCGATGCGGGGCTCTGCCCGCTGTCCGGCGGACTTCAGTCCTGCGCCCAGCCGTCGGAAAAAGGGCGCAAGCCTTTGAACGTTGAGCTTCGCGTAAAGGTCGGAGAACGCCTGGGACACAACCAGACGATTTTCGAGAGCATAGCCGCAACCCGAAGGCGCCTGCGCCCGATCCCCCAGCACCCACCAGGAGCCGTCCGGACCTCGACCGATATCGACAGCATAGAGACGAAGCCACCGGCCGCCCGGCGCCCTTACCCCACGCATGGCCGCCACATAGTCCATCGAGCCAGTGACGGCCGCGGCCGGAAGCGCGCCCTCCGCGATCAGGCGAGCCTCGCCATAGACATCGGCCAGGACGCGCTCGAGCAGATCCGCGCGTTGGGAGACGGCCTCGGCGATGCTCCGCCATTCCAGTTCGGTGATCAGCAGCGGCATTCGGCCAATAGGCCAGACGCGCTCGTCCTTCTCTCCGGCTACCCGATATGAGAGGCCACGGTCGCGGATACGGCGATCTGCAGCGGCGAAGCGCTGCTGAATTTCTTCCGGGGCATGGGTGGCTAGCAGAGAAAGCAGATTCCGCCAGTGCGCGCGCATATGGCGGTTCTCGTCCATGAATTCGTCCGGGATGCCGGGAAAAGGCGCGTAGCGCGCCGTCCATGCGTCGAGCCTGGCGGACCCGGGATCGAGCGAGGCTGCAATTGGCGAGATTCTGGAAGACAAGAGAGCCCTGATTCCCACTTCCGATAGTTTGATCGGCAACCACTATGCCGCGCAGCAGGGGTTTCCGCCAGCAATGGAGACGGGCAAGATTGAAAAACCCACGGTCATGTCTCCGCTTCCCTTGTTGGCGAGCGGCGTCAGAGGCCCTATCTCACCCGCACAGGAGGAGCTATCGCATGCGTCTGGTGTTGGCGGCATTGATCGTCTTTCTGGTTGGCCTTCCGGCACGCGCGGAGTCGCAAGATCCGGACCTCATCTTCAGAAAGTCCACGACCTTCAAGCTTCTCACGCCCAATGACAAATTAGCCGTGTATGGGCTGGATGACCCCGCAGTCGAAGGAGTCGCCTGCCACTACACGACGCCCGAGAAAGGCGGCGTCAGCGGGGCCCTTGGACTGGCGGAGCAAACGTCCGACATATCTCTCGCTTGCCGGCAATATGCGCCGATCAGGTTCAAAGAGAAATTTTCTCAGGGAGACGTTGTCTTCAGTGAAAGGCGATCACTCTTCTTCAAGAAAATGCAGATTGTCCGAGGTTGCGACGTGCGGCGCAACATTCTGATATACATGACCTATAGCGATAAGCTGATCGAAGGATCTCCAAAGAATTCAACATCGACAGTCCCGATTCAGCCGTGGGGCGGACAATCGGACGTCCAGAAATGCTCTGACTATCTCCGATAGCCGATCGAGAAGTGTATGCTTAACGGCAAGCCTGCCGCAGCAGACCTGTCAGGCCTTTCGTGACGCTGCCGGAGGTCGGCAGGCTTGGGATCAGGCAAGCCTGCAACGAATGATAGATGTCGCCCTTCCCAAAAAATGGGTCCGAATTCGGGCGCAAGGTCTCATCAACCTGGGCCCGCCAGCCGCCTTTGTCGGAGTCGATGAAGCAGCGCGCCGTGAAACTCCAGATGCGACGATACCACTCCTCGTACGCCGGAGCCCCGTCGATTGCAGTGAGGAAAGCCGCGGCTCCGATTCCCTCGCAACATGGCCACCAATAGCGATCGCGTATCCGCGGCCGTGCGTCCCAGTCGAGCGTATAATAGAAGCCGCCTTTATCGAGATCCCACGCGTCGGAAACGGCTTGGTCGAACAGCGCCTTTGCGGCGGGCGGGAGCCATTCCATCCGCCGGCCGCCCAGTTCCCATAATTGCAGAAGCAGTCGCGTCCATTCCAGGGAGTGGCCGGGCGTCGTCCCGAATGGCCGGAACATTGGACTGCCGGAATAGGCCTTGTTCACGCTCCAGTCGGCATGGAAATGCTCGGGAACGCGCCATTTGTTGGCGGAGGCGTGTTCGCCGATGATCAACCGGGCCACACGTTCAGCCATCTGAATGTAGGTTGCGTCGCCCGTGACTTCGAACGCCGCCATCAGCGCTTCGGTCAGGTGCATGTTCGAGTTCTGCCCGCGGTAGGCGTCAAACGAACGCCAATCGGCCGTGAATTCTTCCGCGACCGCGCCCGGTTTCTCCTCCCAAAAACGCTCAAGGATGATGTTGCTTACATCATTGAGCAGTCGTTTGGCGTCGGGATGACCGGCGGCATGCGCGCTGGACGCTGCGAGCAGCACGAAGGCATGGCCGTAGGCCTGC
>JAJXZC010000624.1 GCA_021780275.1 Pseudomonadota bacterium | reverse complement strand
CCTTCATACACATCCGGCGTCCACATGTGGAACGGCACCGCCGACACCTTGAAGGCGAGCCCCGCCAGAATGAAGACGAGGCCGAAGATGAGGCCTATCGAATTGTTGTGCTCGCCGATCGCATGCGCGATGACGGTGAAATCGACGCTGCCCGTGAAACCATACACGAGCGACGCGCCATAGAGCAGAAGGCCAGACGAAAGCGCGCCCAGCACGAAATATTTGAGACCCGCCTCGCTCGACTTCGCGGAGTCGCGATTGAAGGCCGCGATCACATAGATCGACAGGCTCTGAAATTCGAGCCCGAGATAGAGGGCGATGAGGCTGTTGGCCGAAACCATGATCATCATGCCGAGCGCGGCGAGCGAAAGCAGAACCGGAAACTCGAAACGGTCCATATTCTCGCGGCGGATGAACGTCACCGACATGATGACCGCAAGTCCCGCGGCGAAGAGCACCAGAAGCTTGATGAAGCGCGTGAAGGGATCGATGGCGAACATGCCCGAGAATGTGTCCGCCTTGATGTCGCCCTGACCGAGGACGAGGACGCCCACCAACACGAACAGCACGACCGCCGCATAGGAAATGGCCCGCGTCGGGCTCTCCTTGCGAAAGACGCCGAGCATCAGAAGAAGGAGCGATCCGGCGGCAAGAAGCATTTCCGGAAGCGCGGGGCCGAAGGCCGGCAGGGTCGAAGCAGCGGTTTCCATCGAATTCAATCCTCGCCTTCCCTTATCGACCTGCGACCAGGCGCGCGGCGTCCGCCACCACCCGTCCGGCCTCGGCCACCTTATGCGCCTCGATGGCGGCAGTGTAGTTCGCGATCAGATGCGAGACGGAAGCCGCCGTCACATCGAAAACCGGTGTCGGATAGACGCCGAAGAAGATCGTCACCGCGATGAGGGGAACCAGCGTCAGAACCTCACGCCTGTTGAGGTCGAGAATGTTCTTCAGCGATTCCTTTTCAAGCACGCCGTAGATCACGCGCCGGTAGAGGTAGAGTGCATAGCCCGCCGACAGGATCACACCCGTCGCGGCAATCGCCGCCACATAGGTGTTGACCTTGAAGGTGCCGACAAGTGTCAGGAACTCGCCGACGAACCCGCTCGTGCCCGGCAACCCGACATTCGCCAGCGTGAAGATCAGGAAGGCCACCGCATAGAGCGGCATCCGCTCGACAAGGCCGCCATAGGCCGCGATCTCGCGCGTATGCATGCGGTCGTAGATCACGCCGACGCAGAGGAACAGCGCTCCCGAAACCCAGCCATGGCTCAGCATCTGGAAGATGCCGCCCTGCACGCCCTGCTGCGTCGCGGCGAAGATGCCCATGGTCACGAAGCCCATATGAGCGACCGACGAATAGGCGATGAGCTTCTTCATGTCCTCCTGCACCAGCGCGACGAGCGAGGTGTAGACGACCGCGATGACGCTGAGCGCGAAGACCAGCGGCGCGAATTCCGCCGACGCCACCGGGAACATGGGCAGCGAGAAGCGCAGGAATCCGTAACCGCCCATCTTGAGCAGAATGCCGGCAAGGATCACGGAGCCCGCTGTCGGCGCTTCCACATGCGCATCCGGAAGCCAGGTGTGCACCGGCCACATCGGCATCTTCACCGCGAAGGATGCGAAGAAGGCAAGCCACAGCCAGAACTGCATTTTCGAAGAGAAATCATGCGCGAGCAGGGTCGGAATATCGGTCGTGCCCGCGTCCCAATACATCGCCATGATCGCGAGCAGCATCAGCACCGAGCCCGCCAGCGTGTAGAGGAAGAACTTGAAGCTCGCATAGATGCGCCGCTTGCCGCCCCAGACGCCGATGATGAGGAACATCGGAATGAGGCCGCCCTCGAAGAAGAGATAGAAGAGCACGAGGTCCAGCGCGCAGAACACGCCGATCATCAGCGTTTCGAGAATGAGGAACGCGATCATGTATTCGCGCACCCGCGTCTCGATCGAGTTCCAGCTTGCGAGGATGCAGGCGGGCATCAGGAACGTCGTGAGGATCACGAACAGCATCGAAATGCCGTCGACGCCCATATGATAGGTGATCGCCCCGCCAAGCCACTCGCGCTTCTGCACGAACTGGAAAGCCGATGTCGAGGCGTCGAAATGCCACCAGATATAGAGCGACAGGACGAAGGTGATGACCGTCGTCCACAGCGCGATCCACCGCGCATTGCGCGCCACCACGGATTCTTCGCCGCGCACGAGCAGGATCAGCAATGCACCGACGGCCGGAAGGAACGTGATGAGCGAAAGAATATTTCCGTCGTTCATCAGTGTGCTCCCCCGACCATGAAGTAGGTTGCCAGCGCCGCCACTCCGAGCAGCATGGCGAAGGCGTAGTGATAGAGATAGCCGGTCTGCAACCGGACGACGCCGCGCGTCACGTCGAGGACGCGCGCCGAAATGCCGTCGGGGCCAAGCCCGTCGATGATACGTCCGTCACCCTGCTTCCAGAACATGCGGCCGATCCAGAAGGCGGGCCGCACGAAAATCCAGTCGTAGAGCTCGTCGAAATACCACTTGTTGAGCAGGAAGAGATAGGCCGGCCGCTGCGTCCGCGCGAGTTCGGCAGGTAGATCCGGCCGCGCGACATAGAAGAGCCACGCGAGCGCGAAACCGAGCACCATCATCAGCGTCGGCAGATAGGACGCCCATTCCGGGATCGAATGCATCGTATGCATGATGTGGTTCTCGGCGCCGCGATAGATGGCCTCAAGCCAGAAGGCCTCATGCGCCTCGCCGATGAAATAGGTCTTGAAGACGAGACCCGCGCCGAGCGCGCCGATCGCCAGCACGATCAGCGGCACCAGCATGACGAGGGGCGATTCATGCACATGCTCGAGCGTGTGATGATCGGCCCGCGACTCGCCGTGGAACGTCATGAAGACAAGGCGCCATGAGTAGAAGGAGGTGAGGAAGGCGGCGAAGACCGTGAGCGTGAAGGCATACATATGCGCCGGATTATGCGCCGCGAACGTCGCCTCGATGATCGCGTCCTTCGAGAAATAGCCCGCTGTCAGCGGGAAGCCGGTGAGCGCCAGCGTGCCGATCAGCATCATCGCGTATGTCGCCGGGATGAGCTTGTAGAGCCCGCCCATCTTGCGCATGTCCTGTTCGTCGCTCATCGCATGGATGACCGAGCCCGAGCCGAGGAACAGCAGAGCCTTGAAGAAGGCATGCGTGAAGAGGTGGAAAATCGCCGCCTCATAGGCACCGACGCCGAGCGCGGCGAACATGTAGCCGAGCTGCGAACAGGTCGAATAGGCGATGACGCGCTTGATGTCGTTCTGCACGAGGCCGATCGTCGCCGCGAAGAAGGCTGTCGTCGCGCCGATGATCGTGACGAAGGTGAGCGCCGTCGGCGAGAATTCGAAGATCGGCGAACAGCGAGCGACGAGGAAGACACCCGCCGTCACCATGGTGGCGGCATGAATGAGGGCGGAAACAGGCGTCGGGCCCTCCATCGCGTCCGGAAGCCATGTGTGGAGCATGAACTGCGCCGATTTGCCCATGGCACCCATGAAGAGCAGCAGACAGATCGTCGTGACGATCGGCACCTCGT
>JAJXZC010000203.1 GCA_021780275.1 Pseudomonadota bacterium | reverse complement strand
CTGGGACATGGCCAGATGGTGACCTTCGGCCTCATCTGGATCGGACTTGCGATCTTCACGATGGACGCGTGGCGGAAGGAGCGGGAGCTTCGCCGCGCCTAGATCACATGACGGCCTCGATGCGCGGAAGAATGTCTTCCACCTTGTCGACGACCGAATAGATGCTGCGAATCTGCGAGCGAGCGAAGCCCGATTTGATCATGTGATCGAGCAGCGCGATCAGCGGATCCCAGAAGCCGTTTAGATTGAGGAACACGATGGGCCGGTTGTGACGGCCAAGCTGCGCCCAGGTCATCATTTCGATGACCTCTTCCAGTGTGCCGACGCCACCCGGCAGCGCAACGAAGGCGTCGGAGCGCTCGAACATCGTCCATTTGCGGGTGTGCATGCTGTCGGTGACGATCAGTTCGGTGACCTCCTTGAGCTGTACCTCCTTGGTGGACAGGAATTCGGGAATGATGCCCGTGACCCGTCCGCCCTCGGCCATGACCGACCGGGCGATGGCGCCCATCACGCCGATGCCGCCGCCGCCATAGACGAGGCCCACGCCGGAGCGGGCGAGGATGCGGCCGAACTCCTGCCCGGCTTCGACATAGGCAGGCTCATTGCCATTGCTCGATCCGCAATAAACGCAAACATTCGAAATTTTCATGGAACGAAACCTGAGAGGTACGCGGGAACCGGTGGGGCGAGCCCTCATGCTATAAGTGCCGGACCCCGGTTTAAAGCGATACATTGCCGGCGCCGGTCACGCTGGTGTCTTCCTTGCAGGGTAGATAGTCGAAAATATCCCGGTCTTCCGGTTGTGCCGGAATGGGACATGACTTTACCATCTGGATTGTTCGCCTGGGGCAGGAGCCCCTTGGGGGGGCGGATGAATAGGGGACTGAACAGGATGCGTAATACGGGTGTGGTTGCCGGGGGCGTGGCGGTGGTCCTCGCCCTTCTGGTAGGGGCCTATTTCCTCTTTTTCCGTCATGGCGGCGAGACGCCTGCGCCGGTCGCGCAGCAGGCGGCGCAGGGCGAGGCCAAGGCGCCCGCCGCCGTCGAGGACAAGAGCATTCCGACATTCGATGTCGTCCGCGTGGAACGCGATGGCTCGACGGTCGCTGCGGGCCGTGCGCTTCCGGGGGCGAAGGTCGACATCAAGGCGAATGGCGAAGTGGTTGCCACCGTGCAGGCGGACGGCAATGGCGAATGGGTGATCGCGCTCGACAAGCCGCTGAAGCCCGGCAACATCGTCATTACGCTGACGGCGCATAATCCGGACGGCACGGTGAAGGACAGCCTGCAATCGGTCGCCGTCAATGTGCCGGAGCAGAAAGACAAGCCCGCGCTCGTCGTCATGAGCGAACCCGGCAAGGCGAGCCGCGTGTTGCAGGGCCCCGGCGTACCCTCCGATGCGGGGAGCCTCGTCCTCGAAACGGTGGATTACGACAAGAACGGCAATCTCATCATTTCCGGCAAGGCGACGCCGCTCTCAACCGTGCGGGTCTATGTCGGCGGCAAGCCGGTGGGCGACGCGACAACTGACGCGAAGGGCCATTGGGAGCTTCGTCCGACCGTCGAGATCGCGCCGGGCCGCTATGCGCTGCGCATCGATCAGCTCGATCAGGCGGGCAAGGTCGTCGCCCGCGTGGAACTGCCTTTCGAGCGAGGCGCCCCGGACCAGATCGCCGAGGCGCTCCGCAAGGGCCAGGTCATCATCCAGCCGGGCAACAACCTCTGGACCATCGCCCAGCGGCTTTACGGCTCGGGTTTCCGTTACACGGTCATCTACGAGGCCAACAAGGACCAGATTCGCGACCCGAATCTCATCTATCCGGGCCAGGTCTTCGCGACCCCGCCCAAGTAGCGACAAGTGACGAATTGTCCCGCCGGGCTTGCCCCGGGGGCAGGAATCCTTATCTAAAGGCGAAGTTTGGCGCCCCGCTTCGGCAGATGGCCGGGGCGGGGCGTTTCCCTGCTGGCAGGATGGCTTGCGCCCCGCCGTCAAACCGAGGACCCTCGCCGCCATGAGGCATATGAAGTCATCCGGCCCCGAGGGCGGCCCACACCCCGTCACGGGCGGCGCCGCGCCGGTCAGGCATCGCCGCATCGAGACGCTGCGCTCCTTCGCGCCCTATCTTTGGCCGAAGGGCCGGACCGATCTGCGGATGCGCGTCGTCTCGGCGCTGCTGCTGCTGGTCGCAGCGAAGGCGATCACGGTCTATGTGCCGTTCCTTTACCGCGACGCGACGAACCTGCTGGCGCCCAAGGGCGGAGCGGGCGCGCTGCTTGCCGTTCCGTTTGGGCTGATCGTCGCCTATGGCCTCGGCCGCATCATGATGGTGGCGCTCGCCCAGCTGCGCGACGGCGTTTTTGCACAGGTAAGTCAGAATGCGGTGCGCGAACTGGCGCTGCGCACCTTCCGCCATCTCCATGCGCTCTCGCTGCGCTTCCATCTGGAACGGCGGACGGGCGGGCTCTCGCGCGTCATCGAGCGCGGCACCAAGGCCATCGACCTGCTGCTGCGCTTCTCGATCTTCAACATCATTCCGACCATCATCGAGCTGGCGCTTGTCGGCGTCATTTTCGTCTGGGCGTTCAACGTCTGGTTCGCCGTCGTCACCGGCGTGATGATCGTTCTCTATATCTGGTTCACCTTTACGGTGACGGAGTGGCGCACGCGCTTTCACCGCCAGATGAACTCTCTCGACACGGAAGCCAATACCAAGGCGATCGACAGCCTGCTGAATTTCGAGACGGTCAAATATTTCGGCAATGAAGAGCACGAGGCGCGGCGCTTCGACCGTTCGATGAAGGGGTACGAGGCGGCGGCCGTCAAGACGACGACGTCGCTCTCGATCCTCAACGCCGGTCAGACAGCCATCTTCACCGTTGGCCTGACCATTCTCATGCTGATGGCGGCGCAGGGCGTCGTGAAGGGCACGATGACCATTGGCGACTTCGTCATGGTCAACGCCTACCTCATCCAGCTTTACCAGCCGCTCAATCTGCTCGGCATGGTCTATCGCGAAATCCGCCAGGCGTTGATCGACATGGAGACCATGTTCGATCTGCTCGAAATCCCGACCGAGGTGGCCGACGCGTCCGATGCGCGGCCGCTTGCCGTGAGGGGCGGCGAGATCGTTTTCGAGAATGTCTCCTTCCACTACGATAAGGAGCGCACCATTCTCGACGGCGTTTCCTTCCGCGTACCGGCGGGCCGCACGCTCGCCATTGTCGGGCCTTCGGGCGCGGGCAAGTCGACCATTTCGCGCATTCTTTTCCGCTTCTACGACATCACCAGGGGCAGGGTGCTGATCGACGGGCAGGACCTGCGCGAGGTCACGCAGGCCTCGTTGCGCGCCGCCGTTGGCATGGTCCCGCAGGACACGGTGCTCTTCAACGACAGCATCCGCTACAACATCCGCTATGGTCGCCCCGATGCGAGCGACGAGGAGGTCTTCGAGGCGGCAGCGCAGGCGCAGATCGCGGATTTCGTTGCGCGATTGCCCAAGGGATTCGACACGATGGTGGGCGAGCGCGGCCTCAAGCTTTCGGGCGGCGAGAAACAGCGCGTGGC
>JAJXZC010000490.1 GCA_021780275.1 Pseudomonadota bacterium | reverse complement strand
CCATCGCTTTCTCCGGCAACAACTCCGTGAGATCCCGCTGCCCGGCGAATCTCGGTCGAGCCGCATCGTCATGCACGCGACGAATCCACCCGCGCCGTGATCCTGACCGGTGCCGTATCCGCCTTCTCGGCCGGCGGCGATCTCGACTGGTTCAAGAACATGACGCCGGAAGCGCTGGACAGGCTGTTCGTCGAGGCCCGGCGGATCATCGTGGACATGCTGGAGGTGCCGCAGCCGATCGTGGCGGCCGTCAACGGCTCCGCGACGGGTCTCGGAGCGACATTGGCCCTCATGAGCGATATCATCTACGCCTCGGAGAAGGCGACGATCGCCGACACGCACGTCCTCGCCGGCATTGGTGCAGGCGATGGGGGCGTGGTGATCTGGCCTTGGCTCTGCGGAATGTCCCGGGCCAAGGAATACCTGATGACGGGCCAGAAGCTCACCGCCCAGGAGGCTCACGGCATAGGTCTCGTCAACCATGTGGTCGAGCATGAGAAGTTGCTTGTGACGGCGACCAGGATGGCGCGCAGGCTCGCTGACGGACCCCAGATGGCGATGCGCGGAACCAAGGCGTCCCTGAACAAGATCCTTCGCGAGGCTGTGAACCTCACGCTCGATACGTCGCTGGCGTTGGAAAAGGAATGTTTCCATTCGGCAGAGCATCGCGAGTGCATCGATGCGTTCCTCGAGAAGCGCAAGCCCCGATTCAACCGCGCCTGACCGAACGACCAGGACTTCGAGAGACCCGAGGGAAAGATGTCCGACGCAGAAGGAAGCGCGCGCGCACTCGATGCCGAACAAGCCATGCATCGCGCTCGCCGTGTGAATCTGGGAGACATCGTGGCACGGGGCGCACGCCGTCACCGCGACAAGATCGCGGTGGTGATGGGCGATGAGCGTCTGACCTATGGCGAGCTGGAAGCCCGCGCCAATCGGATAGCGCATGGATTGATCGCGGCCGGTTTGGGCGATAGAGCGAGGATTGGCGCACTGGCCAGAAACTCGATTGATTTCCTGGTGTTGTACTTCGCCGTGGCAAAGGCCGGCTCCATCTTTTGTCCGTCCAACCCCGCGCTTCCTGACGCCGATCTAGCTCACGTTCTGGGTCATGCCGAAGTATCGGCGATCTTCATCGATCCCGAGAGGCGACCGCAATTCACCTCGATCGCATCGCAAGTCCCTTCGATCAGGAAGATCTATTCGATCGGGGATGCCGGCCGCGTGGATGCCGAAACGGATTGCCTAAGCGCGCTGGCTGACGGGCAGCCCGCAACTGATCCTGAAGTCGCCACGGGTGATCGCGACGTCGCTGTCATCATGTACACCAGCGGAACGACTTCGAAGCCCAAGGGTGCGATGTTGTCGCACGTCAACGTGACGACCGGCGCGCTTCACAACGCTTTCGCCTGCGAGTTTCGCGACAGCGACATCGCGACCGCCATACTTCCCCTGTTTCACTGCGGGCAGCTTTCGATCAGCAGCGGTACGCTCATCCGCGGCGGGACCGTCGTGGTGTTCGATGGTTTCGATTCGACGAAGCTGCTTGAAGCGATTCCGCGCGAGCGCATCACATGGATGTTCGCGCTTCCCGCGATGTACCGGGCATTGCTGGCGCACGAAAGTTTGGATCGCACCGACTTGTCGAGCCTTGCGTTCTGCCTCTATGCGATGGCTCCGATGGACCAAGCGACGCTGCAGGAGGCTTCGCTCAGGTTGAATGCTCGCTTCGCCCTCACAAGCGGTCAGACGGAGGCATACCCGCCGACAGTCGTGTTCGCACCGGAATATCACTTCACCAAAGATGGTGCCTATTGGGGACGCGCCATGCCCTTGGTTGATCTGGCCATCATGGACGACGCCGGACAACTCGTCGAAGACGGGTCCGTTGGCGAAATCGTCTACAGAGGCCCCATGGTCATGGAGGGCTATCTGAAGGATGCGGAGGCCACCGCCAAGGCTTTCGAGGGCGGCTGGTTTCACTCGGGGGACCTGGGTCGATTCGAGGGAGATTCACTCCTTCTGTTCGTCGACCGCAAGAAGGACATCATCAAATCGGGCGGCGAAAACGTATCGTCGGTGAAGGTGGAAAGCTGTCTTCTTGCGCACCCAACGGTGAGGGCCGTCGCGATCGTCGGCGTGCCGCATGTTCGCTGGAATGAAGCAGTCGTCGCTGCGGTCAATGTATTTCCGGGATCGGCGAAAGATGAGGAGCAGTTGATCGCGCACTGCAAACGACTCCTCGCGCCGTTCGAAGTGCCGAAGAGGATCGTCTTCTACGACGAGCTTCCTCGGACGGCGACGGGAAAGCTCCAGAAATTTGAACTCCGCAGGGAGCTCGGACACCTTTTCAGCGTCGAAGGCGAGATCACATGAATAGCCCCGTCGTCGTGATAACCGGCGCGTCCGGAGGGATCGGTCTCGCGACCGTCGCAGCCTTCATCCAACACGGCTGGAAGGTTCACGGCCTCGACCGCCGTGCGCCGACGATCGACGGCGTCGTCGGTCACCAATGCGATGTGACAAGCGAGCGGCAACTCTTGTCCGTAGCGGAAGAGATCGGCGCCATCGACGCATTGGTGCCCGCCGCCGGCATCAATCTCCGTCCTGACGACAATGCCGCCGAAAAACTTTCGATCGACGCGTGGGATCGCACGATCGCAGTGAACCTCACTGGCGTGATGCTGACGGTGCGCGCGTTCAGGCCGAAGATACGCGCTGATGGCGCGATCGTGCTCGTCGGCAGCGTCGCCGCGCTGCGTGCCATTCCCCGGACGGACGCCTACACGGCGAGCAAGGGCGCGGTGGTCGCGCTGACGAGAAGCTGGGCCGTCGATTACAGCCGGGACGGCATACGCGTGAATTGTGTCGCGCCCGGTCCCACCGACACGGACATGATGTCCGGGCTCCGCGAGAGCTTCGCCGATGTGCCGCAGGTGCAGTTGCCGCAACAGCGCATGGCTGCCGCGAGCGAGGTGGCGCAGGTCATTCGATTCCTTGCGTCTCCCGAGGCTTCCTACGTGTCCGGCGCTATCGTTCCGGTCGATGGAGGGGCGGTCGCCCATAGCGCGGGCATTCCCTTTCCGACGAGGCGCCCGAGACGATAGCGGCGTCGGGGCGCAGTCGTCGGTCGTCTCGATCGGAACGCCGCGGATCGACCTTGCGAAAACGAATTCAATCTTCGATCGGAACGCGAATATGGATGCTGATTTCAATAGGAACTCCGACGCGATGCGGGGACTCGTCGCCGAATTGAAGGAAAAGCTCGGTGCCGTGGCCGGCGGTGGCGGGACGGCCGCGCGCGCCAAGCACACCGCACGCGGCAAGATGCTGGCGCGCGAGCGCGTCGATCTGCTGATTGATCCAGGCACGGCCTTTCTGGAGTTGTCGCCCTTGGCGGCCTTCGAGCTCTACGGCGGAGACGTCCATTCGGCCAGCATTATCACCGGCGTTGGCAAGGTTGCGGGGCGCGAATGTGTCGTGGTCGCCAATGACGCGACGATCAAGGGCGGCACCTACTATCCGATGACGGTGAAGAAGCACCTGCGCGCGCAAGACATCGCGCGCCA
>JAJXZC010000132.1 GCA_021780275.1 Pseudomonadota bacterium | reverse complement strand
TTCCGATCTCCGACTATGTGGCCGCGCAACTCGGCGCCTTCGCGATTTCGCGCGGCCTCGCCAGCTTCTTCGAGACCTGCGACGTATTCCTGTGTCCGACGCTTTGCTCGCCACCCCTGCTCATTGGCGAGATCAACTCGATGTCGAAAGATCTGTCTCACATCGCGCCGACCCTGCGGCGTTACATGCCGGGAACTTCCATGTTCAATATGTCCGGCCAGCCCGCGATGTCGGTGCCACTGGCCTGGAATGCGGCCGGGTTGCCGCTCGGCATGATGTTCGCGTCGCGCCTCGGCGACGAGGCGACACTATTCCGGTTGGCGGGCCAACTCGAACAGGAGCGCCCCTGGCGGAATAAATTGCCGCCGGTTTGCGCCTGAACCGACAAAACTCAGCCGCATTCGAGGCCGAGGAAAGAAAAATAGCACCCGGCCGTGGAACTCATTTCACGCCGATGGCGTCATGTTTTGAGGCCGAGATTCTCAATATCCGGAGGCTGAAGTTTTGAGCCAAAGCGACCCGACCGACCATGCGCTCGCGGCCATCGCCAGCATTCGCGATCAACCGGAAGCCCATCTCGAACCGGAAAAGGCTGCGGTCGAGGAAAAGCCGATCGCTCCCGGATTGATTGAGGCCGATGGTTACCACAAGGTCGGGCCCGGCCCGATGGCAACGATCCGCATCAGGTGGACGGTCCGACGCGAGGATAATGGCGATTATTATGTCGACGAGACGATTGGCGAGAACTCGGCGTCCATCGTCAGCGGACCAATGGCCGGGGATGCCGCGATCAGGTTTGTCGACGAGCGTGAGAGCGAGGCGCGGCGGCAATTCGAACAACTGAAGAGCGAAATGACCGGCCGAAGCGCCGCGGCCAATCTGGTCCGGAAAGACGGCGGCGAAATGTAGTCGCTGCGGCCCTGTCGCATCGCGGTTTAGCGCTGTGCTAAAGCAAGCCTGATGGTTCGAATCCTGACCTACCTCGCCGCCGCCTTTTTCCTGGTGGCCGCATCGGCTCATGCCCAACAGGCCTCTCGCCTCGATGACATCGTCAAGCGCGGGGCGTTGCGCGTCGGCATGACCGGCGACTATTTGCCATTTACCTATCTCGACAATGCGACCTCAAGATTCCGCGGCTTTGATGTCGATATGGCAGAGGCGCTGGGTAAGGCCCTCGGCGTCGAGGTCGAATACGTTCAAACCGCCTGGCCGCGGTTGATGCAGGATTTTGACGCCGACAAGTTCGATATCGCGATGGGAGGAATATCGATCACGCCCGATCGGCAGCAGCACGGGGTTTTCTCTACGCCCGTCATGCGTGATGGCAAGACCCCGATTGCGCGCTGCGCCGACAAGGGCAAGTACGAAACCATCGCCGATATCGACAAGCCCGGCATACGCGTGATCGTCAATCCTGGCGGCGCCAACGAACGCTTTGCCCGCGCCAACATCAAAAGCGCCGAGATCACAACCTACAGCGACAACGTCACAATCTTCGACCAGATCGCCAACGGCACAGCCGATCTGATGATGACGGATTCGTCGGAGACGCGATATCAGCAGAAGCTTCATCCCGGCGTGCTATGCGCCGTGCATCCGGAAAAACCGTTTGACGTTGTAGAGAAGGCCTATTGGCTGCAGCGCGACGCCGCCCTTGCGGCTTTTGTCGATCGATGGCTGCAGACTGTTCGCGACAACGGCCGCTTCGCGCAGATCTACGCGGCCTGGTTCGAATAAAATCAACCGCGTCCACGTTCCCGACCGGGCCTCGGAAAACGTGTTGAACCAAAGCGACCAATACAAGACTCATATTGTGAAAGTGATGCAGCTCACGCTGCAAGAAATTGCCGAGACTACGCTCGGGGCTGAGTTTCCACTGCTCAGGAGATTATGATGAGGGCGCTTTTTGCATTCGCCGTTATTGTGCTGGCGAGTTCCGCGGCACAGGCCCAGTACACTTTCGATTATGGCGGCCGTACCATTCGAATTGATCCGGATCGCGGAACGATTTCGATACCGGGTGTCTACGACAACAGCGGACCGCGAACCAGGCGCTCGCACAACGATGAAGAAATCAACCGTCCGCGCAAGCAGCCGTCTCGGCAGACCGGAATCGATTCACAGGCGCCCGACGTGGGCGCCGTGCGGACCGAACAGGCTCCTGCGCCTGTGAACCCATCGCCCGAGCCTTCGACCGCCACAGCCAATGTTGTGCCGGCAGATACCTCGACGTCAACGCGGCCTCCAGCCAGCGCGCCGGCGCCACAGGTCGAACAGGATGCTGCTCCCCTCGCCAAGCCGGCGCCGGCGCCTGTCGTTGCAACGGCCCCGGCCCAGCCGACGCCTGCTCCAGCGACTTCAGCAGTTCCGTCAGCCGCCTCGCCGGTCGGCCTTTGGTCGACCGAGGAGAAAGAGGGTAAGGTCCGGATCGAGCCATGTGGCCCCAATCTTTGCGGGTATTCTGTGGACGCGAGGTCGAGCCACAATGGCGAACAGGTCCTGATCAATATGAAGCCCGGCAAGGACGCAAAATGGCATGGACGAATTCACGACCCCAAGACCGGCAGCAATTATGATTCGACGATCGCGCTGAAGGGCCCGGAATTCCTGCGCGTTCAGGGCTGCGCCTTCGGCGGCATGTTCTGCGGCGCCCAGACCTGGAGCCGGCTGAACTAAAGCATGATCCGGAAAAGTGGGCACCGGTTTTCCGAAAAGATCATGCTCAAACAAAAAGATAGAGCGAGATGGCGATTCAACGAAGAGCCATCTCGCTCTAGTCTTTTGACGCGTGTTCTTGACGCGAAGCGGCATCCGTTCTGTATCGAGCCTGGTCGGATTTTCCGCTCGCATAAGCAATAACGGCAAAAGAACAGCGATCTGTGCCAAGGCCTCGTCCTCACCGGCGGGGCCTTTTTAATTTTGCCGGCGCCGCACATCCCGTTGAAGCGGACTCGGCGCGGTTCACCTCAACCCTCGCAATGTCAGTGTGACAACCCTCACAGTCCCCGAAATGCCGATGTGAGATTCTATTCGCGTCGAAACAAAGGGAAACGTCATGCCAAGCCTTCGCAAGACCATCATCGTCACCCGCATCCTGTTGCTCGCGGGAGCGTCCGCCACCACGCCTGCTGCGGCTGCAAGTTTTGATGGCGCCTGGAACGTCCAGATTGCCTCGACAAGCTCTGCCTGCGGCGGCGGAACAAGCGTCTCGATCGGGATCAATAACGGCCAGGTTGCTTCAAACAACGCGATGGTGACGGCATCGACCGACGCGGCCCCGAGCGGGATCCGCATGGCATCGCCGCGCAGCAGGCGGACGCGTTCGCCGAGCCGGGCGCGTGCCACCTTCTCGCGTCCGACCTGCAGCATGGCGGCGGCGAAATCGAGCCCGACGACGCGCGCGGCGCGGCGCGGTGCGGCGGCGGCGATCGCCAGGTCGCCGGTGCCGGTGCACAGATCGAGGAGGGTCTCGCGCCCGGTGAGCCGGAGCGAGCGGATGGCGCGCGCGCGCCAATAGCGGTCGATTCCCGCGCTCAGCAGGTGGTTGAGGAGGTCGTACCGCGCCGCGATCGCG
>JAJXZC010000804.1 GCA_021780275.1 Pseudomonadota bacterium | reverse complement strand
GAGGAGGAAGGGCCAGAAGCCTACCGCCCAGATCATCAGGCCTGCCGCGACAGCAACGGCGATGTTGGTCGACATGGCGCTGGCCCATGGGCGCCAACCCTTGGTCATGAAACCGGTCGGCACCCGGCTCTGCAGCAGAAAGAGATACATCGGCCCGATTCCGAACATCACAATCGGATGCCGATAGAAGCGATAGCGAAGCCGTCCCCAGCGCGAACGTGCCAGATATTCCTCGACCGTCAGTGTGTCCACGTCGCCAATGCCGCGCCGGTCGAGATTGCCCGCCGTCGCGTGGTGAATGGCATGACTGCGCTTCCAGTGATCATAGGGCGTGAGCGTCAGCACACTGATGATGCGGCCAACCCAATCATTGCCGGTTTTGCTTGGAAAGAAGGATCCGTGACCGCAATCATGCTGGATGAGAAACAGCCGGACCAGAAAACCCGCCGCAGGCAGAAGCAGCAGCGCATAGAGCCAGAAATAGCCGCGATAATAGGCAAGTGCCATCAAGGCCCAGGCGACGAGGAATGGCCCCGCCGTGACCACGAGCTCAAAGATGCCCCGCGCCGTGTCGGCCTCACGATAATGATTGAGCAGACGCGCCAAACGGCCCGCATCGAGGCGCGGTGCCTCGCGATCATCCTGCGCCGTCATGGTCGCATCTCCTGTTCACGCGTCTCGTGAGACGCATTGTCGAGCGGTACGCAGCCGACGACAGGTGTCGAATCCCCGCGCAGCTCCGCCCGCGCGAGTGTCGGAAGCATGCGCCATTCGATGTGGATCGTGCTGGAACAGAAACGCGACCCGAAACAAGTGCCCGATTTTTATGGCGGAAGAAAGGTCTATCGCGTCGCACCCACCGGACCGGCGGAGAACCGCCATTTTTTCCCCCGCCGACAGCGGAACGAAGCGTATCTGCCCCCTCCGGGAAGGCCTGACGAGGAGTTGGGGGCACAGCCGCAACGGCCGCGCCCCCGCCCTTTCTCAAGCGCCGGTCAGCAGCACGACCTTGACGCAATCGCCATGATGCTGCTCCGCGATAGCCTTGTTGATCTCGGACAGCGGATAGGTGCGGATGAGTTTGTCGAAGGGAAGCCGCCCCTGCTTGTAATACTCGATCATCTCCGGGATGAAGACATCCGGATCGCTGTCACCCTCGATGATGCCTTTGATCGTGTGGCCGAAGGTGATGACGGTGGAGAGATCGCCCGGAACCAGCGTGCCGGGCGGGCAGACGCCGACAATGCCGAAGACGCCATGCGAGCCAAGGCAGTTCATCGTCGCGTTCACCACGGCGGGAATGCCCGTCGTGTCGAAGGCATAGTCGACGCCGAGCGGCAGGATCTCCTTCACCGCGGCAGCGAGATCGGGCGAAGCCTTCGGGTCGATCGTGTGCGTTGCGCCAAGTTCGAGCGCGATCTTGCGCCGCGCCTCATGCGGCTCCAGCACGATGATCGTGCCACAACCCTGAATGACCGCGCCCATGACGGCACTGAGACCGACGGCACCGCCGCCGAGGATCAGCACCGAGGAGCCCTTCTCGCAGGCGAGCGAACGGATGATGCCGCCCGCACCCGTCTGAACGCCGCAACCGAGCGGACCGACAAGTTCCAGCGGGACGCCTTCCGGCACCTTCACGACATTGCGCTCATAGGTCAGGCAATAGGTTGCAAAGGAGGACTGACCGAAGAAATTGCTCGACACATCCTCGCCGCCCTTGTGCAGTGCCTTGGTTCCGTCCGGCCGCATGCCGATATAGTTCAGCATCGGCATGGTGCGGCAATAGGCGGGCTGGCCCTTCTCGCAGCGGTCGCATTCGCCGCAGGAACGGAAGGTGATGGCAACGCGGTCGCCCGCCTTCACCTTGGAGACGTTGGAGCCGACCTTTTCGACAATGCCCGAGCCCTCGTGACCGAGCACCGCGGGAAGGCCAAGAAGCCCCGCCGCCTTGAAAACGAGGTCAGTGTGGCAAAGCCCGACGCCCACGACGCGAACGAGAATCTCGTCGGCGCGCGGATCGTCGATCTCGACTTCCTCGATGCTGAAATCGACATCGGCGCCACGTGCAACCGCTGCGGTTATTTTCATTTCTCTCTCCTTGTCGACTTTTTCAGGCGAAGCGGTAACGGACCGGCATCGATTTGAGGCCGCTGACAAAATTCGCCCGCGTGTTCTTCGGCTCGCCCGCCAGTTCAATATCCTTCAGACGCGGCAGAAGCTCGTTGTAGAGCGCCTTGATCTCCATGCGCGCGAGATGCATGCCGAGGCAGAGATGGGCGCCATAGCCAAAGGCGATCTGGCGGTTCGGAGTGCGATCCACCTTGAACTTGAAGGGCTCGTCAAAGACCTCCTCGTCGCGGTTTCCGCTCGGATAGTGGAGACAGAGACCGTCACCCGCCTTGATGGTCTTTCCGCGCAGCGTGTAGTCCTCCATCGCAGTGCGCATGAAGTGTTTCACCGGCGTCACCCAGCGGATCGATTCCTCGACCGCACCCGGCAACAGCGAGAGATCGCCCTTGAGCTTCGCCATCTGATCCGGATTCTTGATGAGCTGGAGAAGCCCGCCCGATGTCACCGAGCTTGTTGTGTCGTGGCCTGCCGTCGCGACGATGACGTAGTAGCTCATCGCTTCGCGGTCGCCGATGAGCTGGCCGTCGATCATGCCGTTGGCGATGACGCTGGCGACATCGTCCTTCGGGTTCTTGCGGCGGTCCGCGGTGATCGCGCCGAAATAATCGAACAGCGCCTGCGCCGTCGCCGCGAGATCGACGCTCTGGCCGCGCTCACCACTGAACACGACCGTATCGTCATCGCCCTTGTGATCGGTCGCAGCCGTCACATCCGGATCGCCGGGGCCGAAGATTTCCTGTGTCATCTTCAGCATGAAGGGCTCGTCTTCCTTCGGCACGCCGAGAAGCTGCATGATGACGCGCAGCGGATACCACAGCGCAACTTCCTTCACGAAGTCGCATTCGCTGCCGAGCTCCTGCATTCGGTCGACATGATCCTTTGCAAGGCCGGCAATCCGCCCTTCGAGCTTCTTGAGGTTCGGCGGCATGAACCAGCTCTGCGTGAGATTTCGCAGCTTGTAGTGAATGGGATCGTCGAGATCGACCAGCGTGCGGAAAAGATGCGTATCGCCCACGGTGGCCTTCAGCCATTCCTCGCCTTCGACGGGCGAGAGATAGGTGCGCAGCCGGTTCACGAACTTGTCGCTCTGGCGTTCGATCTCCTGAATGTCTGCATGCTTGGTGATCGACCAGAAAGGCCGGAAACCGCGCGGCTTCATCAGTCGAACGGGATCTTCCTTGCGCAGCTTGGCGAACACCGCATGGATGTCATCTTCATTGGCATAAAGTTCCGGATTGACGACCTCGTCGTCGATGCTGTCCCGCGAGTAGCCGGGGAAAGCATTGCTCGCTTCCGCAGTGCTCATATAACCCTCCTCCTGCCGCCGGATACCGGCGGCGAAATGCCTTAGGCATTTTGTTCTGGACCGGCCTCCCAGCCGGATTGGCGCATAGATTAGCCAGACGGCGGCGCAGGGCCAGCCGATTCATCTGGCCCGAGATCGGA
>JAJXZC010000250.1 GCA_021780275.1 Pseudomonadota bacterium | reverse complement strand
AAGAGATGGTCATATGGACATGAATGCTGTTGATGGGTTGCGCTCGACCATGACGGATCCCCGCTCCGCCCCCCTGAAGAAGCCCTCGCGCGAGGAAGCGGAAGCCGCCGTGCGCACGCTCATCGCATGGGCAGGCGACAATCCGGCGCGCGAAGGGCTCATCGACACGCCCGGCCGCGTCGTGCGCGCCTATGAAGAATTCTTCGAGGGCTACAACGAAGACCCCTACAAGGAACTGACCCGCACCTTCGAGGAAGTCGAAGGCTATAGCGACATGGTCATGCTCCGCGACATCGCCATCGAGAGCCATTGCGAACACCACATGGTCGCGATCCTCGGCAAGGCCCATGTCGCCTATGTGCCGACTTCCAAGGTCGTCGGCATTTCGAAGCTCGCCCGCGTCATCGAGATTTTCGCCAAGCGCCTCCAGACGCAGGAAACGATGACGGCGCAGATCGCCGATACGATCAACCGCGCGCTCGAGCCCGCCGGCGTCGCCATCCTCATCGAGGCGAAGCACCAGTGCATGACGACGCGCGGCATCAAGAAGCCGGACGTGGCGACCATCACCAGCCAGTTCACCGGCGTCTTCCGCGACGATCCGCGCATGGAAGCCCGGTTCATGCAGATGATCCGCGGCTATTGAGGCCCATCTCTTCATCCGGAAAACGTCATGGCCCGGCTTGTCCGGGCCATCAACGTCTCTAGGATAGCGCAAAGCAAAACGCTGATGCCCCGCATGAAGCGGGGCATGACGTTTTGGGAGCAGAGCGTCATGAGCACTTCCCTATTTGCCCCGCGCGGCAGCGAACACGAAATCGAGACCGGCACCACCCTCGCGCCGAAATTCGACGAGCATGGGCTCATTCCCGCCATCGCCACCGATGCGAAGACGGGCGACGTGCTGATGTTCGCCTGGATGAATGCCGAAGCGCTGGAGCGCACGATCCGCACCGGCGAGGCCTGGTACTGGAGCCGCTCGCGCAAGGCCTTCTGGCGCAAGGGTGAGACCAGCGGGCAGACGCAGACCGTGAAGGAAATCCGCATCGATTGCGATCAGGATGCGATCCTGCTCAAGGTCGAGGTCGGTGGAGATGGCGGCGCATGCCATGTCGGCTACCGCTCCTGCTTCTATCGCTCGATACCGGTCGGCGCTTCCGGTCAGGTCGAACTGCGCTTCGAGGACGAAAAGCTCGGCGAACACAAGCACGGTTGAAACCGGCTCCGTTCGGCCACATTTCCGCCTGACTGGTGCCGCGCTCGCGCGTTGCACTCGCCTTTGAACCTGCGCCGCAAGGGCGCATGATGCATTTGCCGTCGACGATATGAAGCAGCAGAGAATGATCCGCCCGAAGATCGGCATAGCACTGGGTAGCGGCGTCGCGCGCGGCTGGGCGCATATCGGCGTGCTTCGCGCGCTCGACCGCGCGGGCATCGCGCCCGACATCGTGTCCGGTACATCCATCGGCTCGCTGGTGGGCGGCTGCTACCTCGCAGGCAAGCTCGACCCGCTGGAAGAATTCGCCCGCTCGCTGACGCGCAGGCGCCTGCTCGGCCTTGTCGATTTCCGGTTTCGCTCATCCGGCCTCATCGGCGATTCAAAACTCGAAGCGATGATGCGCGAGCATCTGGGCGACACCCGCATCGACCAGCTCGATCGCACCTTCGTTGCCGTCGCCACGGAGCTTGCGACCGGCCATGAGCTTTGGCTGCGCGAGGGCAATCTGGTACAGGCGATCCGCGCTTCCTATGCCCTGCCCGGCGTCTTCGCGCCGGTGCCCGTCGACAATCGCTGGCTGATCGACGGCGCCATCGTCAATCCGGTGCCTGTATCGGTAACGCGGGCACTCGGCGCACGGCTCGTCATCGCGGTCAACCTCAACACCGACCCTTTCGATCCGGCGACGCGGCGGCATTGGGAACAGGGCCACAATCCCTTCTATGTGCATACGCCGACGCCCGAACCCTATGGCCTTGCCGAAGAGATAGACGAGATCGTGGAAGCGGCCGAGGCGGAAGCCGCCGCAGAAGCGGGCGACGCGGACTCGAAGCTCGTCGCCGGCATTCGCGGCACGCTTGCCCGGCTGCGCGGCAAGGCGCCAGCGCCGGAACGCGAACTGGTGAAACGCGCCATGGGCGGCAAGCAGCGAGGGCCCGGATTTGCCAGCGTGATGCTCGCCTCGCTCAACATCATTCAGGACCGGCTCGCCCGCGCGCGGCTCGCCTCCGATCCGCCGGACATCGTCATCGCGCCGAAGATCGGCCACCTGACGCTGCTTGAATTCGACAAGGCGGATGAGTTGATACGCCTCGGCGAAGAAGCGGCAGAGGAAGCCCTGCCGCTCATTCGCGAGATGTCGGACCTGTTGCGCTAGCTGTTGGCGATATAGAGCCGCAGCGCCTCGGACTCCATGACGGTTTCCGCGATGCGATGTTTCACGACGTCGCCGATCGAAATGATGCCAATCACCTCGTCGCGATCCACGACAGGCAGATGGCGGAAGCGGCCTTCGGTCATCACATCCATCAGCTCGTCGACCGAGTCGTTGAGACCGCAGGTGACGACGCGCTGCGTCATCACTTCACTCACCGGGCGTTCCAGTGCCTCGGCGCCCGAAGCCGCAACGGCGCGCACGATGTCGCGCTCGGACAACATGCCGAGGAGTTGGCCGCCCTGCATCACCACGACCGCACCGATGCGCTTACCGGTGAGCAGCCGCGCGGCCTGGGCCAGCGTCGCGATCGGCGCGATGGTAACCACGCCCGATCCTTTGGCTTTCAGTATTGTTGCAACGTACATGGCTCTCCTCCCATACCAACCGGAGCCGCCAACGGGGCCTTTCTCTGCGGACCCTCCTCCCGGGTCAGTCCGCACCTTGCCGCGTCGGCAACTACCCTAACTTCATGTTGCGGCATTCCACCGGCCCCCGCAAGCTGCTTGACGCAGGGTAAAATTGACCCTTTTTGGGATTTTCGACCCTATTCGCGCCTTATCCCCGGGCAACATTAACCCGGTTAAGCTCGCACCAGACCCAACGATTCGGCGGCACCCATGTGGCAACGCATTTACCTTCAACGTCTCAAGCACGATCTGGAACTCTGGATCGAACGCGGCTGGGTGACGCCCCAGAATGCGGAGGCGATCCTCGCCTCAGCCAGCGGCGAGGCCACCGTCCGCCGCATTCCGCAATTGCTTGCCCTTTTCGGCGCGGTGCTGATCGGCTTTGCGGCCATGAGCTTCGTTGCCGCCAATTGGGCCGAGATTTCGAAGCTCACAAAGCTCGTACTGCTCATGGGCGCGATGTGGGCGGCCTATGGCGCCGCCTTCGTGCTGGAACGGCGTGAACATCCGGCCTTCGCGCAGGCAGCCATTATTGGCGGTCTCGCGCTTTTCGGCGCGAACATCATGCTGATCGCGCAGATATATCATGTGAACACGGACAATCCAGACTGGCTTCTGCTCTGGTGCCTCGTGTCGCTTGCCAGCGCATGGGCCCTGCCTTCACGCCCTGCCCTTGGACTCGCCTTCCTGCTGGCCTCGCTCTGGTCATTCTCGGCAACGTCCGGCGAGGGCCCCGTGCAT
>JAJXZC010000551.1 GCA_021780275.1 Pseudomonadota bacterium | reverse complement strand
ATGACCGAGCCCCAGCGCAGCAGGAACTGGACGGAGAGGTTGAAGCGCTGGATGAGGCCGATCTGGGCGAAGAGGGTCGCGATCGCCATGGCCATCAGACCGACGCTCACCATCTGCGTCGCCGCGTCGCCCGTCAGACGCAGCACGTCCATGAAATAGAACGCGCAGAGCTGCATCACGATCGCCTGGGCGAAGCTCAGAACGATGCTGATGCCGACCCAGGGCAGCGCCTTGCGGTCGTACCAGCTGAGGCCAGCGCGACGGTTCTGCTTCTCGCTGACATGTTGCGAGGGCCGTGTGCGCTCGGGCAGGAAGAACCAGATGAGGCCGGCGCTGAAAAAGGCGAGCGCGGCCACCGCGAAGAACGGTGCGACGACGTGGATTTGAGCGAAGGCGGCCGCGACGCCAGGCCCGATCGCGGTGCCGAGGCCGAAGGCGGCGCCGAGCGAGGCGACGCCGGCCGCGCGCTCCGACCGCGTGGTGCGGTCGGCGACGTAAGCCTGCGCCGCCGAACCATTGCCGGAGCCGAAGCCGCCGAAAATCGACCGGGACAGCATGAGAAGCGGGAATGTGATCGTCAGCGACAGCCATCCCCAGAGCCCGACCAGCACGATGAAGGCGAATAGCGTCGTCGAGATCGCGAAGGCGAGAAGCCCCACAAGCATGATGGGCTTTCGGCCGACAATGTCGCTGCGGCGGCCCCAGAAGGGGCTCGTCACGACCCAGAGAAAGGCCGACAGCGAATAGATCATCGTCGTTTCGAACTCGCCCATGCCGAGCCGGCGCGCGATGGGCGGCAGGACCGCATAGACGAGCGTCTGGCCCATGCCGCCGGCAAGCTGGCACAGGAACAGGACCCGGAAAGCGCGCTGGCGCTCGGCAGGCGTCGTCACTCTGGGCGGGGGAGCGGAGGTCGCGCCGACGGGGGCGGCCGCTTCTTTTTCCTGGGTCGACATATGGCCTCTGGGCGGGCCCTCGAAGTTGCGCCTTTCCTTTACGTGAATTGCCGGGCCGCGCCAATGCCCGGCCTCAAATATTTGCGACGCGGCATCCGCGACTTCGCTTGCCATCGCCGACCGCGGGCCTAACCTCCGCATATCGCTATTTAGCGATCGGGGAGCTCGGGATGGATCTGGCTTTGAGCGCGCGGGACGCAAATTTCCGCGACGAGGTGCGACGCTTTCTGGACGAAAAACTGACGCCGGAACTGCGCGCGGTCGGCAGGCTGATGACGAGCGTCTATGCCGACTACGAGACGACCATGGCCTGGCACAAGGCGCTTTACGAAAAGGACTGGGTCGCGCCCGCCTGGCCGGTCGAATATGGCGGCTGCGACTGGTCGGTCAGCCAGCACTACATCTTCGCAAGCGAACTGCCGGCGGCCGGCGCACCCGCGCTTTCGCCCATGGGGCTCGGCATGTGCGGGCCGGTGCTGATCGGCCATGGCGCGCGCCTCGCCCACGAAGCGGCGTTCGCGGCAAAGATGGCTGAAGCCCGCGTCGAAATCCTGGGGCTCGCATTCACCGAGCACCGGATCATGTCGGCGCTGTCGCATGGCGAGGCGCCCGGCGCCAAGTCCTCGCTTCTCAAGACGCGCGGCACCGAAATCTCGCAGCGGCTGACCGTGCTCGCGCTCGAAGCCGCCGCCTATTACGCGCTCCCCTACCAGCCGCATGCGACGCGGCCCTCCCCCGGGGGGGGGGGCGGTGCCGGGCTTCGTCCCGCCGGCGGGCAATGCAGCGCCGGCCGGACCCGAACATAGCTGGCCGGTGATGGCGAAATATCTCAATGACCGCGCCGGCTCGATCTATGCCGGCACCAACGAAATCCAGCGCAATATCATGGCGAAAGCCGTGCTCGGACTCTGAGGGTTCCTGTTCATGCATATCGACGACGTCATGATGTCGCGGAAATCCGCCCGCGCCTTCAAGCCCGATCCCGTTCCGCTCTCCCTCGTCACCGAAATCCTCGGCCTCGCCTCACGCTCGCCATCGGGCACCAACATTCCAGCCCTGGAAAGTGCATGTGGTCGCCGGCGACATGCGCAAGCGGCTCGAGGAGGAAGTGCTCGCCCATCGCGAGACGAAGCCGGCTGACGACAGCGCGGAATTTCCCCGCACCTCCAAGCGCAAGGAACCCTATACCTCGCGCATGAGGAAGCTCGGCAAGGACATGTATTCCCTGCTCGGCATTCCGAAAGGCGACGCGGAAGCCAACTGGCGGCAATGGGGCCGGAACTATCGGTTCTTCGATGCGCCGATCGGGCTCCTCTTCACGATCGACAAGGATCTCGATGCGATGGGCTTCATCGACATCGGCATCCTCATGCAGTCGATCATGCTGATCGCGAAATCGCGCGGGCTCGACACCTGCGCGCAAGGGGCATGGAACAATTACTGGACGGTGACGAGGCGGGTGCTCGGCGTGCCGGAGGATGAATATATCGTCTGCGGCATGTCGATGGGCTATGCCGACGAGACGGCGCCCGTGAACACACTCGTTTCAGAACGCGAGCCGGTCGCGAGCTTCGCGACGTTTCACGGGTTCGAGTGTATGAGTTGAGTTCGGCAGAACTCCACTTCGGAGTTAACTGCATATGGTCAGGTAAATAGATTCCTGATACTTCTTGTCGTCTGAAATAAAGCTGTTGTCCTTAGGCTCAGGACCTATTAAATTGGTTGCGGATTTGAATGCCGACTGATTCATTGGTGACATCGGGAGGTGTTGCGATGAGTGATCTGTTCTGGCTTTCGAAGGCGCAGATGCGCCGGATCGAACCCTATTTTCCGCTGTCGCATGGCGTGCCGCGTGTCGACGACCGCAGGGTGCTCAGCGGGATTATCTTTGTGATCAGGAATGGTCTGCGCTGGCGCGATGCGCCGAAGGAATACGGCCCGCACAAGACGATCTATAACCGCTTCATTCGCTGGAGCCGGCTTGGCGTTTTCAATCGGATATTCGCCGAGCTGGCCGCCAGGGGCGGCAAGCCCGACCGGCTGATGATCGACGCCACCCATCTCAAAGCGCACCGCACAGCGGCCAGTCTGCTCAAAAAGGGGCTGTTCCCAGATGTATCGGGCGCACGAAAGGCGGCTTGAACTCCAAGCTACACGCCGTGTGCGATGGCGCGGGACGCCCACTGGTCATGCTGCTCAGCGAAGGCCAGATGAGCGACTACAAAGGCGCGGCCCTGATGCTCGACGCTCTGCCGCGGGCCAAAGTGATGCTCGGCGACAGGGGATACGACGCAAACTGGTTCCGTCACGCGCTGAGCGAGCGCGGCATCGCCCCCTGTATCCCGTCAAAGGCCAATCGGAAGATGCAGATCGCCCATGACCGCGCGCTCTATCGGGAGCGCCACAAGATTGAGAACATGTTCGGAAGGCTCAAGGACTGGCGACGCGTCCACACTCGCTACGACAGATGCGCTCACACCTTCTTCTCCGCCATCTGCATCGCCGCAACCGTCATCTTCTGGATCAATCAATGAGTCCTGAGCCTAGTCCAGGAACGTAGAGATGTGGATTTCCGACATATCCATTCGCAGGCCGATCTTCGCCGTGATGATCATCATGGCGCTGGTGG
>JAJXZC010000448.1 GCA_021780275.1 Pseudomonadota bacterium | reverse complement strand
TCGAGCCCGTTGTCGCGTTGGCCGCGCGGGCGACGTCGACAAGTCGAGTGTTGTCGATGCCCTGATCGCCGATCACCTGGATGGCGGCTTCGGCGATATCACGGCGGCGGGCCTCATGATCGATTTTTTTTGGCATAATGGTGATTATATAAAAATCACGGATATGAGCAAGGATCTTTATCGGCCTGTCTTCAGGAAAGGAAAACGGTCAGCCGCGACCGCGATAAGGCGGGACGCCTTGATCCGGCGCCCAGATGCCCGCAGGGAGCTTCCCGGTCTGCCAGAAGACATCGATTGGAATGCCGCCGCGCGGATACCAGTAGCCGCCGATGCGCAGCCATTTCGGCGCCAGCGTTTTGGCCAGCCGCTTTCCGATGGCGACGGTGCAGTCCTCGTGGAAGGCTCCGTGATTGCGGAAGGACTGAAGATAGAGTTTCAGGGATTTCGATTCGACGAGCCATTTTCCGGGGACATAGTCGATGACGAGATGGGCGAAATCCGGCTGGCCCGTCACCGGGCAGATGGAGGTGAACTCAGGGACCGTAAAACGCGCCACGTAGTTGGTGTCGGCATGCGGATTGGCGACGCGCTCGAGTTTCGCCTTATCCGGCGAGTCGGGAATTTCGGCTTTGGCGCCGAGCTGCGTCAGCTTCGCTTTGGTCATCGTCTTGCCTTTGTCGTCTCTTCTGTCTGCGGACCATCATAGACGCAGCCTTCGCGGCAGGATTCACGATGGATTTCGATCCGGGCAACTTCCGGCAGGGGTGCTTCGAGTTCACGCCATACCCAGGCGGCGATCCGTTCGAGAGTGGGAAGTTCGAGCCCGTCGATCTCGTTCAGCAGCCGATGGTCGAGCTTGTCGCGGACGCGCAAAAGTTCGCGCTCCACGTCCTCGAAGTGGCGGACAAGGCCGGTTTCGGGCGCCGGTGCGCCTTCAAGCCAGACGACAACGCGGAACGAGTGGCCGTGCATGCGCCGGTTGGGATGGTCGGCGGCCGCGTAAGGCAGGAAGTGCGCGGCGTCGAAGAAGAATTCCTTGTAGATACGCATCAGGGAATGCCGATCATCTTGTGGGTTTGAAGCGAGAGCCGCCATTTGGGGTGCGCGAGACAATATTCCGTCGCGGCCTTTGTGTTCTCTGCGGCATGTGGTCCGTCCATCGGCTGGAGCAGGAAATGTTTGAAGGCAAGCCCTTCGAAGCGTTCGGGCCGGGCTTGCGCCTGCGGATAGACGAGTTTCAATTCGTCGCCAACGAGCTGCTTCAGTTCCGCTGTTGCCTTTGGACTGACGCAGATCCAGTCGATGCCGGCCGGGGCCGCGATCGTGCCATTGGTTTCGACGGCGATTTCAAAGCCGCGCGCATGAAGCGCCGCGATCAGCGGAAGATCGAGCTGCAGGAGAGGTTCGCCGCCGGTGCAGACGACGAAGCGGTTGTTGTGGTGCCCTGCCGCCCAGCATTGTTCGACGACGTCGGCAAGGCTCTCCGCGTTTCTGAATTTGCCGCCGCCCGCGCCGTCCGTGCCGACGAAATCCGTGTCGCAGAAGGAGCAGATCGCGCTCGCCCGGTCTTCCTCGCGGCCAGTCCAGAGATTGCAGCCGGCGAAGCGGCAGAAGACGGCGGGCCTGCCGGCGTTCGCGCCCTCGCCTTGCAGCGTGTAGAAGATTTCCTTCACCGAATACATGGGCTCACACCTTCGCGGCAATCCAGGCCGCATATCCGCCCGCGCGCAATTCGCAGGCCGGGCAGGCACCGCAACCATAGCCCCAGTCGTGCCGGTGCGCGCGGTCGCCGCGATAGCAGCTATGGGTATGTTCGACGATAAGGTCGGTCAGGGCCCGCCCACCGAGTTGCTCCGCCAGCGCCCATGTGGCCGCCTTGTCGATCCACATCAAGGGGGTTTCGAGCGTGAATTCACGGTCCATGCCGAGGGTGAGCGCCCTTCCAAGCGTCTGGAGCGTATCGTTGCGGCAATCTGGATAGCCTGAATAGTCAGTCTCGCACATGCCACCCACCAGCACAGCGGTGCCCCGCCGGTAGCCAAGGGCCGCCGCATAGGTAAAGAAAAGCAGATTGCGGCCGGGTACGAAGGTCGTGGGCAGTCCATTCTCGCCCATTTCGATCTCGACGTCCCGAGTGAGCGCCGTTTCGCTGATCGCCGCGAGTTCCCCGAGGTGCAGCAGATGATCGGGGCCGAGGCGGACGGCCCATCGCGGAAAGGCACGCGCGATCTCATCGCGGACGCGGTCGCGGCAGGCGAGTTCTATCGCGTGGCTCTGACCATAGTCAAAACCGACCGTTTCGACCGTTTCATAGCGCTCAAGCGCCCAGGCCAGGCAGACCGTCGAGTCCTGCCCGCCCGAAAAGAGCACGAGGGCCTTGTCCTGCTTGTCTTCCGGCATTGCTGGCGTTCCTGTTCGGGGCCTTTGAACAGGAGCAGACCCCCTGCGTCAAGCCGGGCAAAAAATAGGTAGTGTCTCGGTTTGAGGAAGGGGCCTGACTCTCGGTCCACCAAAGCCGCATGCAGGCAAAAAGGCACGGCCCGGCCAGCATTCCCCAAAACGGTGCGATGCCATAGGGTGCTATCCACATTCCAACCCCGCTGCCGATGGCAGAGAATGCGAATAGGCCTGTCACCCATAGAGCAATTTGCCGCGCCATTCTTATGCCGTCTGACCTGCCACTGAAGTTTCCCCCATCGGGGCTTAGAGCCGCGGCATGAGTATGCCCTCTCGGGCTGGCTGATGAGCAACAGGCCGGCACGCGGAGCTATCACCGAGCGCAGCGTGAAGGCCTGTTGCGATGAGTTTGGCAGCAAAGTCTGCCGGGGGTCTGGTAATCGAGTGCCGAATGCGGCCGCCCCGTGTTGTAGCGGGTGGAGCAGGAAAGCAGGCCCAATAAAAAGGTCTATGCGATCACGGAGGCGGGGCGCGAGGTCTGTCTGCGTACGCTGTTGAACGTCAGCGCGCGGCACAAGCTGCGTTCCGAATTCGTGTTCATCCTGAGCTTCGCCCCTTATTTGCCCAGAAGGAGGATAAAATCCCTTCTGGATGAAAGGCTTGCCGATCTCGAACAGACGCATGCCTCGCTCGACGCGATCGTCAACGAGGGGTCGAAACTTCGGGGACCGGCGACGCCGGGCCAGGCGTTCTGCGTCGGTCTGGGGCGGGCTCTGGTCGAGGCGGAGCGCAAGTTCATCCTCGAAAACACGGATTGGCTGCTCCGGCAGGCGCCGGAAGAATTGCGGCTGGCCGAACTCGCGACCAATTGACCGCGAGGCGGGCGTCAAACTTCGCCCGATACCCCTTTCGCGAAGCGCGTCTCTTCGTTAGAAACGCGCAACCTCGCCGCGTCCTGGCGGATGCGGGAGGTCCATCGCGCGAACGCAACCGACTGACCGGAGCTTGAGAGACATGGCTGCAATCATCGACATCATTGGTCGCGAAATTCTCGACAGCCGCGGCAATCCGACGGTCGAGGTCGACGTGGTTCTCGAGGACGGCGCCAGCGGCCGCGCCGCGGTGCCGTCGGGCGCGTCGACGGGCGCGCATGAGGCGGTGGAGCTTCGCGACGGCGGCGCCCGCTACAAGGGGA
>JAJXZC010000187.1 GCA_021780275.1 Pseudomonadota bacterium | reverse complement strand
CGCATCGCTGCGATGTCGCCTCAGGTCGCCGCGTCGCTTGGCGTCTCCATCGCTTTCCAGCACCCCGCCGTGCTCGACGATCTTTCGGTGTTCGAGAACTTCCAGGTCGCCCTCCCTCCCTCGCTGTTCGAGGGCAAGTCTGCGCAGGCGCTCGCCCGCAAGGCAATGGACGACGTCGGTCTGCATGTGGAGCTGCGCACGCGCGTCGATGCGCTCACGGTCGCGCAGAAGCACTTGCTGGAAATCGCCAAAGCGTTGGCGGTCGGGCCCAAAGTCCTGATCCTCGACGAGCCGACCGCTCCGCTCGATCAAGAAGCGACCGATATGCTCTTCGGCCGCATCCGCGACGTCGTGGCGCGCGGAACCGCGGTCATCTACATCACCCACAGACTGGCGGAATTGCGTCAGATCGCCCAGAGGGTGACGGTGCTGCGTGACGGAAAGGTTCGCGGCGTCGCGCGGGTCGACGAGATCAGCGACGCCGAGTTGCTCAAACTGATCGTTGGCCGGGCGCTCGTTTCCGCTTTTCCTCCGAAGCCGCAAACGCGCACAGAAGAGATTGAATTCCTAGTCGAGGGGTTGATCGGCGATAAGTTTCACGACGTCAGTTTCGCGTGTCCGCGCGGCGAGATCCTTGGCATTGCGGGCGTCGCCGGCAATGGACAGTCGGAACTCATGCGGGCGTTGGCGGGTCTGCAGCCCGCACACGGTGCGATGCGACTGAAGGGTCGAAAGATCGGCTCGCTCGGCCTCCTGGGTCAGGCCGCCTTCATGCCGTCCGACCGGCATACCGAGGGTCTCGCGGGCAGCCTGACGGTGCGTGAGAACGCCACCTTCGCCGCGCTCGACAAATTCGTTTCTCATGGGATTCTCAGCCGCCGCGAGGAAGAGCGCCAGGTGAGGAGGACGTTCCAATCGCTCGCGGTGAAGACCGCCGGCCTGGAATCGCCAATCCTGTCACTCTCGGGCGGCAACCAGCAGAAGGTGGTGATGGCGCGAGCGTTGCTCTCGGCGCCCCAGCTCATCGTAGCTGACGAGCCGACGCAGGGCGTCGATGTCGGCGCGCGGTTCGAGATCTACCGCATCCTGCGTGAAGTTTCGAGTTCCGGGACGCCGGTGATCGTAAACTCGTCCGACGCCGCCGAGCTGGAGGGCCTCTGCGATCAGGTCGTCGTCATGTCGCGCGGGCGCGTCGCCGCGACCTTGCGCGGCGAAGACGTTGTCGAGGCCAAGATCGTAGCGGCGGCGGTGCACGCCGAAACCCATATCGCAGATCGCGCACGCGGTGCGGGCCTAGCGAGCGGCTCTGGCGGGTTCAGGCACTTCTTGCAGTCCGACAACGCGCCGACTGTGCCGCTCGCGCTGGTGACGTTCCTGCTTGGGCTCTATGTTTTCAGCCAAAACGCCAATTTCTTTTCTGCTTTCAACATCTCGAATATCCTGATGCTGACGACGGCGCTGGGCTTTATCGCGATTGGACAGACAATAGCCGTCTTGATGGGAGGCATCGACCTGTCAGTCGGTCCCCTCGCCGGTTTCCTCGTCGTCGTCGCTTCGTTCTTCATCAACGAAGACAAATCCGCCTCGACGATCGCCGCGGGCTTTGCGCTGATGTTCGTGGGCGCGTTGGGCGTAGGGGCCGTCAATGGTCTTCTGATCCGCTTCGCCAATGTTACCGCCAGCGCGGCGACCCTGGCGACTTACATCGGCCTGCAGGGCATGAGCTTCCTGCTGCGCGACGGCCCCGGCGGCTATATCGACAGCGGCGTCGTCAGCGTGTTGAGTTGGCAGGCTGGACCGATCCCGGTGGCCTTCGTTGCGCTCGTCGCGTTCGCGCTCTTCGGCGAGTTCGCGTTGCGCAGAACCCGTCCCGGCTGGCAGTTGCGCGCGGCGGGGTCCGAGGAAGGGGCGGCGCGCCGGGTCGGAATTCGCGTCGATCGCACATTCGTCGCCGGCTATGTCGCGTCGTCGCTGATGACGGCGTTCGGCGCGATCATGCTCATGGTGCAGATCGGTGTCGGTGATCCGCGTCAGGGCGCGAGCTACACCTTGTCGAGCATCACCGCCGTCGTGCTCGGCGGAACGAGCCTGCGCGGCGGTCGCGGCACGTTCATCGGGACGGTGCTAGGCGCGGTGCTGCTGACCGAGGTGTTGAATGCGGTCTCCTTCCTCACCCTGACCGAGACCTACCAATATGTGTTTCAGGGATCTCTGATCCTCGTTGCGGCGTTGATCTATTCATTTGTCCGCCGACGCGCGCCGGCCTGACACTCATCACGCCGCAGCCAGTCGCGGCGCTGCTCGGCATCGCGTCGAGGTCAAGAAGCCTGCGCAGACGTTTATCCTTGCGCAACACCCGCTAATGCCGGCTATCTCACTCAAATGACGAGCTCTTTTCAGAACACAAATCAGCCATAGCGGATTTGGGAAAGGGAGAAGAATTTTCGTCGATCCAGGGCGCCGATGCAGCTACCCGCGTGATAAAGCCGGGATAGCCATTCTCCCTCGGGTTGATTAGCCTCTCCCTGTTCAAGTAAGATCGCGGCTCTGCGCGTAAGAGCCATCAGCGAGAGGAGACATACCCGTGTCAGCGATACGGCAAGCTTCGGCGCCCGCCATCCCCTATGACGCGATCATCATCGGCGCCGGCTTCTCCGGCCTCTACCAGTTGCATAAACTGCGCGACGAGCTCGGCCTCAAGGTCAGGGTGCTGGAGGCCGGGGGCGGCGTGGGCGGCACTTGGTACTGGAACCGCTACCCGGGCGCGCGCTGCGATTCGGAGAGTTTTTCCTATTCTTATTCCTTCTCCAAGGAATTGGAGCAGGAATGGGAGTGGAGCGAGCGCTATCCCAGCCATGAGGAAATCCGCTGCTATCTCAATCATGTCGCCGACCGTTTCGGTCTGCGGCAGGACATCCAGCTCAATACCCGCGTCAAGGGCGCCGCGTTCGATTCGTCCCGCGATCTCTGGACCGTGACCACTGAGAGCGGCGAAAGCTTCGTCACCCGTTTCCTCATCACCGCCGTTGGCTGTATTTCCACCGCTAATGTCCCCGACATACCCGGGCGGGACAGCTTCTCCGGGCAATGGTACCATACCGGGCGCTGGCCGCATGAAGGCGTGGATTTCACCGGCAAGCGGGTGGGATTGATCGGCACCGGCTCGACCGGCATCCAGGCCGCGCCGGTGATCGCGGAATCCGCTGCCCATCTCACCGTGTTTCAACGCACCGCCAATTTCAGCATCCCGGCCCGCAACGCGCCGCTCACGCCGGAATTCATCCGCGAGATCAAATCCAACTACCCCGCTTTGCGGGACATTATGCGCAGCACGACCAACGGCCACCCCTTCGCCATCAGCCAGGATTCGGCGCTCGCGGTGCCGGAGGAGGAGCGGCGCGCGCGGTATGAACGCGCCTGGGAAGTGGGGGGATTGCGCTTCCGTGCCGAGTTCAGCGACCTCCTGTCCGACAAGGCGGCCAATGACACGGCGGTCGCGTTCATCCACGACAAGATCCGCGAGATCGTCAAGGACCCCGCAATCGCGGAGAAGCTGATCCCCCGCGACCATCCCTTCGCCACCAAGCGCCCGCCGGT
>JAJXZC010000061.1 GCA_021780275.1 Pseudomonadota bacterium | reverse complement strand
ATCCTCAGAGCATCCGCTCGCCCAGGCCGTGGTCAAAGCGGCCTTCGAGCGCGGTGCAACGCCTCCGGAAGTCACGTCCTTCGAGGCGTTCCCCGGAAAGGGCGTCGTAGCGCGGATCGGCATTGGCGAGGTTCTCATCGGCAGCCCGCGCTTCCTCGACGAGCGGAACATCGACCTCAAGCGTCTTCTGAAGCGCATTGACGCTCTCGAGGCGGCGGGGCGCACGGTGATTGCCGTCGCCCGCGACGGGCGTGCGCTGGGCGTCGTCGCCTTGGGTGATGCGCTCCGACCGGACGCCGTCTCCGCTGTGGCCGCGCTGCGCAACGCCGGTCTCAAGACGATCCTGGTCACCGGCGACAACGAGCGCGCGGCACGGCTCGTCGCCGGCGATCTCGGCATCGACGAGGTGCATGCGGGCGTGCTGCCGCAGGACAAGGCCGCGATCATTCGTAATCTTCAGGCCACTGCCCGCGTCGCCATGGTCGGCGACGGCATCAACGACGCCCCGGCTCTGATGCAAGCCGATATCGGCATCGCCATGGGTGCCGGCACCGATATCGCGATCGAGGCGGCGGATATCATCATCCTTTCGAACCGGTTGGATGCGCTTCCCGTGGCTCGCGACATCAGCCGCCGGAGCTACGGCAAGATGGTCCAGAATGTCATGCTCGCCTTCCTCTTCAACGGCATTGGCATTCCGCTCGCCGCAACCGGCCTCATTCATCCGGTCTGGGCGATGGTGGCGATGGCGGTCAGCGTCACGGCGATCTTCGTCAACTCGCTGTGGGGAAGCCCGCGGCTCTTCTTCGATGCGATCCGCAGCGTCGGGCGGCCCATTGCCGCCGTATCGCCGCAAGCGGTCTGAGTGGGTCATGGGTGAGCATGACTAAAGTGTTCCAAACGATGCCGGGCGCGATCGGCGGTCACCAGCGCGAGCGTCTCCTCAAGATGCTCGCGGCGGCGACCTTCATCATCTTCTTTCAAGCCTACATGGTCGCGCCGATCATACCGGCACTGGCCAGCACCTTCGGGACGTCGGTCGAAAAGGTCGGGCTCATTGTTCCGGCTTACCTGATCCCCTATGGGATCGCGACGCTGGTCTTTGGCCTTCTGGCGGATCGGTTGGGCATCCATCGGGTCATGTTCGCATCGCTGGCGGCGTTCGCGGTGCTCACGGCTTTGACGGCGACGGCGGCCTCCATCGAACAGATCGCGCTATGGCGGGTCCTGACCGGCCTCGGCGCCAGCGGCGTCGTACCACTCGGCCTCGCGCTCGTTGGCCGTCTATTCCCTTATGAGCAACGCGGACGGCCGCTCGGCTGGTTGTTTGGCGCCATGGCTGGGGGCATGGCCTTCGGCTCACCCTTGGGCGCGATCCTCGTTCCGTTCATTGGCTGGCAAGGGCTGTTCCTCGTGGTGGGAGCCGCCGGAGCCGGTCTCCTCCTCCTGTTCCTTCCCTATCGCCCCACCATTGCCGCTGCGGTGCAGCCGATCACGGGCACGTTCGGTGATCTCTTCCGCGGCTACAAGAGCCTTCTCGGCACCCCAAGGGGCCAGCGCACCTACGGCTATGTCCTTGTCAACTCGATGTTCCATTCCGGCGTCTTCACGTGGCTTGGCGTGTATTTCGAACAGCGCTACGGCGTCGGGCCGGTCGGCGTCGGCCTGGCGTTGCTCGGATACGGCGTGCCGGGCTTTCTCTTCGGGCCGCTCATCGGCCGGGCGGCGGATCGCTGGGGCCGTGCCAGGTTGCTGCCCATCGGTCTCGGGCTGAGCGCCGTCGCGGCCGTGCTGCTGATCCTCGGCTTTCCAGTGATCGTCGCGCCGGTGGTGGCGATGGTTTTGTCCTTGGGCTACGACATGACCCAGCCGCTCTTCGGCGGGATTGTCACCTCGCTGGGCGGCAAGCGGCCCGGACAGGCCATGGGCTTGAACGTCTTCATGCTCTTCGTCGGATTTGGGCTCGGCAGCCTTGTCTTCGGGGAGCTGCTTCGCCTCGGCTTCGGAGTTGCCTTAGGGCTGTTCGCGCTGGTCGAGTTGGCCGCCGCCTTGCTTTCCTTCGCGCTGTTCCGCTCCGAGGTTCCGACCCGAACGGCCTCAAAACCCGCTTGACCCTGGAGTATACTCCAAGGTCTAGAACACGGTCGGAGACTTGTGCATGTTCACCATCGGCAAATTGGCGTCTCTCACAAGCGTCAGCAACGACGCGCTGCGCTATTACGAGCAAGAGGGTCTTGTCGAGCCTGCAGGGAAAAGCCCTGCCGGTTACCGGCTGTATGACAAGGATTCCGCGCGCCGCATTCGTTTCATCAAACATGCTCAGAACTGCGGCTTCACGCTCGCCGAGATACGCGAGCTCCTTGTCTTGCGCGGTCGCGATAAGGCGTGTTGCGGCGACGTCCGCACGCGCGCGATCGAGAAGAAATTGCAAATCGAGCACAAGATTCGCGCGATGAAGGCAATGTCCAAGGCGCTTGATCAATTGATTGCCGAGTGTGCGAACGAAACGCAGCCGGTGAAGGAGTGCACCATCATCGCTGCCTTGGAACGAGCCACTGTCTCGATGCCGCTGCGGTGATCCATGAAAGTCGAAATATTCTACACCCCGGGTTGCTCTGGATGCGTCGCGGCGCACGCCAAGCTTCGGACGGCAGCGCAGGAAGTGGTGCACGATGTTGAGTGGCGTGAATTGAATGTCCTGGAGGAGATCGATTACGCCGTCGAGCTCGGTGTGATCACGCTCCCTTCCATCGTGGTCAACGGAGAACTCGTATTTACGTCAATGCCGACGGCACGGCAGCTGCGTGAAGCGCTGATCAAGCGAAACAAGGAACGCGTATGATGGATGCGGAATCGCTGCGCCAAGCAGTCGAGCATGCGGGCGTTGCCGCCGCAGGTGTCGCATTCCTCGCCGGCCTTGTGTTCAGCTTCAATCCGGTTGCTCTGGCTTCCATCCCGGTGTCGCTCGCATATGTGACGAGAGGACGTGACAAGAGCCAAGCATTGCTCTTTGGCGCAATGTTCATCCTCGGCATGATCCTCACACATGTTGCTCTCGGCCTCATTGCAGGATTAGGCGGAAAATGGATCGCGGAGGTCACGGGGAGGGGTTGGGGACTGTTTCTCGGCCCTCTGTTAATCGTGCTTGGCCTTATGTGGGCCGGATGGCTTCGCATCCCGCTGCCATCGCTCGGATTCCGGGCAAGCCGTCCGACAGCCGCTTGGGGCGCATTCCTTCTCGGGATTCCGTTCGCCATCGCCGTGTGCCCGGTGTGCACGCCTGCATTGGTCGTATTGCTTGGCGTGACAGCCGGAATTGGTTCGGTTTTGCTCAGCGTCGTTCTTCTCCTCGCGTTCGCTCTCGGCCGCGCCGTCCCGCTCGCCATTGGCGCTTTCGCGGTGAGCTGGCTTGAAAACCTGAACGCCTTCTCTCGGTACCGGCGCGGGTTCGAGATCGCCGGCGGACTGACATTGATCGTAATGGGTCTCTATATGCTGAATGCCGTGCTGTTTTGGATACCTGAATTAGCAATCTGATAAGCGGGACGCCATGGCGAGCAGGGAAACCGATCAGTCTCGCGACTTGCCGCAGGGACGAAGTGT
>JAJXZC010000222.1 GCA_021780275.1 Pseudomonadota bacterium | reverse complement strand
CCAGGAGACGACGGCGGTGGATGCTTTGCCCTTTGCTATTCTTCACTGCCTTGAGTAAGCACAGCGCCAGTTTGCGCAGCCATGACAGGTTTTCCGCGCTGTTTCCAGCCCAATGGCGTTGCTCGTCCTCGCGGAAACAGACGTCCAATACCCAGTGTAGTGAGTTTTCGATACCCCAGTGACCGCGCACCCATCCCAGATACTGCTCCGCTGTTGTGTCGACACTTCCAATGAAATAGCGGATTTCACTGCGGGAGATTCCGTTGGCCTCGCACTCGCTGATCACCATGCAGATCGCTGTCAGCTTTGTCCACAGGCCCACGTTTCGGATGCCTTTGGGGTTCGTGATCACACAACAGGTGCGGGTCTCCTGTCGACCACTGTGGGTTCCCTTCGTTTGAAACTCCGTGAAGTCCACTCCGGGCTCGCCCTGATCCAAAGCCTCTGCAAACGCCTGCTTGATGTCCTCGTAGAGATGGGGCTGGTTCTCCTTCACGGCCAGGACGAACTCACCTTTCTGCTCAACGATCTGGTCGGCGATGTCCCTCTGACAGCCCATGGCGTCAATCGTGACCAGACAGCCGGAAATCTCGAGCATTTCGAGCAGTTTCGGGATGGCCGTGATCTCGTTACTCTTCGCGTCCACGACCACTTGCCCCAGGGTGATGTGGTTGGCCGTGGCCCAGGCGCTGACCATGTGAATGGCCGCCTTGCCGCTGGCCGCGTCGAAACTCCGGCGAAGCGTCTTGCCGTCGATGGCGATGACTTGCCCGTCGGTAATGTCGTGCAACGCCGTGATCCAACTGAGCAGGCACTTCTCAAACTCGGCGGGTTTGATCGCCGCCAAAATCGCGTTGAACCGATCGTGCGACGGGATACCACTTTTCAGATCGAGAAACCGCGCGAGCCACTTGCGTTTCGCTTTGCCGAACTGGGCGATGGCGACAAAATCATCGTGTCCGTTCCGCGAACAGCATCTTCATTTTTGCTGGGGGATCTGTCAAGATCGGGCCATCGCAACCGACACCCAGGAGATCCGCGATGGCCAATACGATTCGAGACCCCAGCCGCGAGGAGGTTTGGCGGCAGGTTTTGGCGAGGCGGGCGAAGAGTGGGTTGACGGTTCGGGAGTTCTGTCGGCGCGAGGGGCTTCACGAGTCCGCGTTCTACTTCTGGCGGCGAACGATCCAGGAACGCGACGCCGTGCGACACGGTTCGCAGGACGGTTCGCAGGACGGGCTGCGGCAATGTCGGCCCGGCTGTGGCGGCGGCAAAACGCCGGCGTTCGTGCCGTTGATGATCGATGTCAGGCAGCCGGCGGCCGGCATCACGCTTGAACTCCGCGACGGCCGATCGCTCCGCTTAAGCGAATTGTTCCCGGTCGATCGCCTCGCAGCGCTCGTTCATGCCCTTGAGGCGAACACCATTGAGACGCATGCCCTTGAGACGCATGAGGGCCAGCCATGATCGGGGCAACTCACAGCCCGCGCGGCGGGCAGGTCTGGATCGCCACCGCGCCGGTCGACATGCGAAAGAGTTTTGACGGCTTGGCCGAGGTCGTGCGATCGTTTCTCGGCCACGATCCGTTGGGCGGCAACGTCTTCGTCTTTCGCAATCGATCGAGCGAGCGCGTGAAGATTCTGTGGTGGGACGGCGCGGGCCTCACGATTTACTACAAGCGACTTGAACGCGGCACGTTCCGCTTCCCCAAAAGCGACGAACGTTCGATCACCGTCGACGCCGCGCAACTTCTGCGTCTGCTCGATGGATTGGAGATCGCCGCGCGTCGCGCGGGATAATATGAATATTTTCGAACTCCACTTGCGCGATCGGCCGATCTATGCTATACCATCGCCATGCTTTCCATCGACCAACTTCCCGACGATCCGGCGATCTTGAAACGCATGTTTGCCGAGCAACAGGCTCAATGGGCGGAGCAGTTGGAATCGCTTCATCAACGGCGCGACGCCGAGATTCAAGCAGCCGTCGACGAAGCAGTCGCGAAGACGACGCGGGAAGTGACGGCCTATTTTCTGCGGCGGATGTACGGCCCGCGAAATGAGCGATTCGATCCGCGGCAGTTGCTGTTGTTCGGTTTGAAGATCGATGAGATGCCGCTGGATGAAGCGAGCGTCGCGGAAGAATCGGGCGAGGAACTTGCGACGCGACGCGTGACGAAGCGTCACAAGCACGGCCGCCGCCCGTTGCCGGATCACTTGCCGCGCATCGACATCGAACACGATTTGGACGACGCCGAGAAGGCGTGTCCGGCCTGCGGCGAGTTGCGCGAGCGAATCGGCCAAGAGGTGAGCGAGCAGCTCGAATACCTGCCGGCGTCGTTCAAGGTGTTGCGGCACATCCGCCACAAATACGGCTGCCGCTGCTGCGAACACGACGGCTACAACCCGCAGATCGCGACGGCCGCGAAGCCCGCGCAACCGATCGACAAGGGCTTGCCCGGGCCGGGCCTGCTGGCCTACGTGGCGGTGAGCAAGTTGGGCGACCACCTGCCGCTGTATCGATTGGAGCACATCTTCGCGCGGCAGAACATTCAGATCGCCCGGAGCACGATGTGTGCGTGGATGCAGGCCGCGGGCGAGTTGGTCCGGCCGCTGATGGCGCGAATGACGGAGCGCATCCTTCTTTCGCGCAACATTCATACCGACGACACGCCCGTGCCGATCCAATCGCCCGGCGAGGGCAGGTGCCGCAAAGGGCGGCTCTGGGCGTACCTCGGCGACGCAGCCAATCCGTACATCGTTTACGACTACACGCCGAGCCGTTCGCGGGCGGGCCCGGCCGATTGGCTCCGCGAGTTCGAGGGCTTTTTACAGGCCGACGCCTACGGCGGTTACGACGGAATCTATCACACGGGCAAGGTGACGGAGGTCGCCTGTTGGGCACACGCGCGCCGCAAGTTCTTCGACGCGAAAGAGACCGACGGTCGTCGCGCGGCCGAAATGCTTGCGATGGTGCGCGAACTGTACGCCGTCGAGGACAAAGCCAAAGAGTTGGACGCCGCCGCGCGACGCGCGATGCGTCAAACGCAAAGCGTGCCGGTATTGGCGCGCATCAAGGCGTGGCTCGACGCCGAGCAGCAGGTTGTTTTGCCTCGCAGCGCGATGGGTCAGGCGATCGGGTACGCATTGAACCAGTGGGACGCCTTGTGCGTCTACGCGACCGAAGGTTTTTTGGCGATCGACAACAACGCGGCCGAACGGGCGATGAAGCGCGTGGCCATCGGACGCAAAAACTGGCTCTTCGCCGGCAACGACCGCGCCGGCGAGACCGCGGCGCTTTTGTATTCACTCATCGCCAGCGCCGAGCGGCACGGCCTCGACCCGCAGCAATACCTGACCGGCCTGTTTGCCCGGCTGCCGTTCACGCCAACCGAGGAATTCGACCAATTCCTGCCCGACGCCTGGAAGCAAGCCGCCGCAACCGCCCCCTCCCCGCCCCAATAACCGCCGCCCATCCCCGCCCCCGCCATCCATTTCCGCCCCCTGCGGTTCGCGGAACGGACACGGTCGGTCCGTGCTCAAGCATGGGCCTAAAACCGCCTGCGACGGCCAAGGGGCGTAAACGCCCCTGAGATGGTTTCGCAA
>JAJXZC010000197.1 GCA_021780275.1 Pseudomonadota bacterium | reverse complement strand
CGGTGACGGTCCACCTCGGCGCGGGTGGCCTGATGGCGAACAAGAACAAGAACATCCTCGATGCCGAGGGTGACAAGATGTATCCGGAGCGCGGCTGGGGCGATGCCGCGGCGCTGCGCGGGACACCCGCCAATCGCCCCGGCGGCGAAGAAGCGATCAGCCCCTATTATATGATGATCGCGCACCAGTCGTCCGAGCTTTACCTCGTGACGATGATCATGGGCAGCGTGTTCGAGCGCTTCCCCAATCTGCGCTTCGGCTTCATCGAGCTCGGCGCGAGCTGGGTCGGGCCGGCGGTCGAGCGGATGGACCTCTGGGCCGAGTTCATGGGCAAGGTCGGTCGGAAATATTCGCTGAAGCCCAGCGAGTTCATCGCCCGCAACGTCCGCGTCACGCCGTTCTGGAACGAGAATCTGCCGCTGATGATCGAGCGCTACGGGCTCGAGGAGGCGTACATCTTCAGCACCGATTATCCGCATCTCGAGGGCAGCCGCGATCCGATCGGCAAATTTGCCAAATGGCTCGACAAGCTGCCGCCGGACTATGCGAAGAAGTTCTTCATCGATAACGCCAAGCTCATGTTCCCCGACCTTTAGGGTCGGGGCCGAGCGGAGCGGACATGGCCTACAGCAGCTACGACACCATCCTGTTCGAAAAGCGCGATCGCATCGCGACGGTGACGCTCAACCGCCCGGACCGGCTGAACGCGGTCAGCGAGGAGATGACCGACGAGCTGCTCGCGGTCTTCACCGAGATCGAGAAGGACGACGAGGTCTGGACGATCATCGTCACCGGCGCCGGGCGCGCGCTGTGCAGCGGCGCCGATGTCGCCAAGGTGCCGGAGGCCGGCAAGGAAGTCGGCCTGTTCGGCGTCCAGACGCGCGGCGAGCCCTATCTCGGCACCTTCTGGCAATGGGAAGCGCCGCAGGAAGCAACGCCGCCCTATCGCCAGATGGCCAAACCGATCATCTGCGCGGTCAACGGGGTCTGCGCCGGCGCCGGGCTCGATCTCGTCACGACCTGCGACATCGCGATCGCCTCGGACAAGGCGAGCTTCATGGACCCGCATGTCAGCATCGGTCTGGTCTCGGGCCGCGAAGCGATCCGCATGGCGCGCGTCATTCCGATGAACATCGCGATGCGGATGATGCTGATGGGCAAGCATGAGCGGATGGGCGCCGAGCGCGCCTATCAGCTCGGCCTGGTCAGCGAGGTCGTGCCGCATGACGATCTGATGGCGCGCGCCTGGGAGATCGCCGAGACGGTCAACAAGAATGCGCCGCTCGCCGTGCGCGGCACCCGCCTCGCGATCCGCAACAGCATGTCGCTGCCGGTCGCCGAAGCCGAGCTGCTCGCCGAGAGCTATCGCCTCCGCGTTGCGATGTCAGAGGACGCGCGCGAGGGGCCGATCGCTTTCGGCGAAAAGCGCGAACCTGAGTGGAAGATGACGTGATCGCGGCGGACGCGAGCACCGCATCGCGTTGTGGCCGGCCAGTCGAGCGGGTCGATACGTTTGGCGGCTGGCAGGGAGCGGCCGGATGCGCGTTCCACGCTGTCGCCGCCAGCTCGATGCAGTTGTCATCAATGAACCATGTCAGTCTATGCCATCCGGGTGAGTGAATGGCAGGTCGGCAAGTGTGCGTGCTTGCCTCTGATCCGCGTTATTTCAAGCAGACCGTCGTCAAGCCGCGTAGAGCGAGCACAAAGCGCTGGCGTGGGAACGCGCTATGATCGCGGCCAGCGGGCGACTCCCGCCAGGGGGGAATGTCCGATAAACTGTGTAGGCCGAAGGGTGGGGCATTGATCACGCCTCAGCTGGTTCAAGGCGGTAGCGCTCGCCGAACAGGACGAGAATCTCGCTCACCGCGGGGGCTTGAAGATCGCCGACGGATGGCGAGCAGCGCATACAGGCTGATAATCTTGCCATAGAACCGGTCGAGCCACGTTATCGCATTAGCTGTGACTCGAATGTGCCGAGCCTATCGCTCGCAAACGTCAGATCGATTGCGGTGGTCTCCCCAAGTCTGGCTTGACTCGCCGTTTCAAGTGTTGCTCGTCGCCTATCGGGACATATCGCCCTTCTCACAACGAAGATGATGAGCGTCGGCGCGCTAAAGCGCGCTCTTTAAACTGGTGAACAAGTATCATGGCCCAGCAGATGGCCCGAGCTGGTGCATTCCCGACAGAAGCTCAGCCGCCACTCCGGCTGATCTCTCGCCTCATGTTCGAGCCCGATCGTCTCAGAAATGGGGATCACAGTTCCGCTTACACAAGAAACCGGCCCCCTCTGTCCGATCGGCGAAGACTTACCTCGATCAACATGGCGGTCGATGAAGCAACGCGCCACGCTCCATCCACCGGCAGTAAGGTACTGTCGCCCGGCGGCTGTCATGCACGAAACGCTAGACTAACGCAGAAAACAAGCCCGCCGCCGCTATGCACTAGATCTTGGTCGCAATTGCGGACTTCGCCGTTTATAAGTCGTGCTCATTCTGATGATTTCGAACCATCTGATGATTTCCAACCAAGAGCAGATGGGGCGGGCTCAGATATCTCCAGCATGACAGCGCGTGCTTAGGGCCCGAAAATTGCGCGACCTTTGCACTCCGGAACCTCGGGAAAGAGCAGCGCAATTCCGTTTACGATTTTGCGAATCGCAACTCTTGTTGAAACTGACAAATACGTCAAAATCGATCACGCGCCTGAGCGGCTGTTCGACGCAGACGAGCCGTGACACCGCCAGGGACAGCTAGAAAAATCGCGCGAATCTCTCCGGTATCAGCTGTCAGCCTGAGGCACCTCAGATAGCAGGCTTGAAATCTTGCGATGCGACGACTCTCTGCTTTTCACGAAGCAACTCAACGATAAAGGCGCGAGGGCAGGCCGGCAACGTCGATCCCGTAGAGCCGCGCAGCATTGTCGCGCAGGATCAGCGCCTTCTCTTCCTCGCTGAGATGAGCGGTCTGCGCCTTGAGCATCTCCTGGCTCCACGGCCAGGTCGAATCCGAGTGCGGGAAATCATTCGCCCACATCAGATTATGCGGATCGATCAGCCCGACGAGCTTTAGCGCGGTGACATCGTCCTGGAAGGTGAGGAAGACGTTGCTGGCGAGCTGCTCGCTCGGCCGCCGGCCCATGTCGTTCATCTTCAGCCAGAAGCGATGGCGGTCGTACATATGATCCATGCGATAGGCGAAGTGCGGCAGCCAGCCGGCATCCGCCTCGACGCAGATCAGCTTCAATTCGGGATGGCGCTCGAACACCTGGCCCCAGATGAACAAGCCGAGGATGTCCTGGAGCGATTTGAGGATCGCCTGGGGCGCGTTGAACACGCCGCCGCGCCAGCTCGCGATGCCCATCCGCGCAGCCTCGGTCGGCGCGGTCGAGTTCTCCGCGCCGTCAGACCGGCTGGTCAGGATGTGGAATGACACCGGCATGTCGAGCTCGACCGCCGCGCGCCACAACGGATCGAACGCCGGATCGTCATAATCTTCTTTGGTCGCCGGATTGCCCGGCAGCATGACGCCGCGGAAACCCATCTCCTTCATTTTCTCAAGATCGTCGATCGCTTCGGCGACCGAACGCACCGCGGTCTGGCCGAGCCCG
>JAJXZC010000226.1 GCA_021780275.1 Pseudomonadota bacterium | reverse complement strand
AGAAGCGCGCCGAGGCCGCGCGCATCGTCGCGCTCGGCGGGGATGAATTTCACGACGAACTGGAACGGCGCTTCGGGCTGCATCTCGGCGAGATCAAGGCGCTGGATCAGCCGCGGGCCTTTCCACTCGGATATTTTGTCGCGCGCTCGTTCATCGGCGAGCGGTTGGCGCTGGTCGGCGATGCCGCGCATGTGATCCACCCGATCGCGGGCCAGGGGCTCAATATGGGCCTGAAGGATGTCGCAGCACTCGCCGAAGTGATCGTCGATGCCGCACGGCTCGGCATCGACCTTGGCCAGGCCGATGTGCTCGATCGCTATCAGCGCTGGCGGCGGTTCGATACCATGGCGATGGGGCTCGCCACCAATTCGCTGAACCTTTTGTTCTCGAACGAATCGACGCTGCTGCGCACCTTGCGCGATATCGGGCTCGGGCTGGTCGATCGCGCCCCGCCGCTGAAAAGCATGTTCATCCGGCAGGCCGCGGGACTTGCCGGCGAGGTGCCGCGGCTCCTGAAGGGTGAGGCGTTGTAGCGATCAATGCGCGTCGTCGGCCAGGATAAAGGCCGCAACGGAATCAACCAGCACACTATCGAGCGGTCGCTCGGGCTGATTGTAGGCGGCCAGATTTTCGGCGTCATCGGTCACATCGACCAGGACATGGTTCATGTCCGGAAGCCAAAGCGTTTTCGCCGCCGGCGAGGCAGCCGATAGCGCGGCGAAATCCAGCCGCGCCATCTGAAGGTCGCGGCCGCCTCCGACAATCAGGGTCGGCTGATCGATCAGTTTCAGCGGCGGTATCGGATCTTCCGCAAAAGCCGAGGCGATGCCGGGCTGCATCGAGGGTGCGATGGCGAGCCCCTGCGGCGGCGGGTCGACGATCTGTCCCGCCATGATGGCGTCGATCGCTTTCACGATCGGCTCCAGCTTCTCGGGCGGAAGTTTCTTTTCAAGCTGAGCCTTGACGAGGTCGCCCTGCCGCCGGGCCGCGGTGACCAGCAATACGAGACGATCAACGGGGACGCGCCGTGCCGTCAGGATGGCGACCAGGCCGCCCTCGCTATGTCCGGCCAGAACCACGCGCGAGAATTTTCGGCTGCCACGCAGATAATTCACCAGCGCCGTCGCATCGTCGACAAACTGGATGAAGCGGAAATCCTCCGGCCGCCCAAATTCCGGTTTCCAGCCACCGGCGCCGCGCTTGTCATAGCGCAGCGTCGCTATTTTGCGCGCCACCAATTGCTCGGAGAGTTTCTTCAGCGTCGCCGGCTTGGCCTGCGGTCCGTTACCGTCATGGTCGGTCGATCCGGAGCCCGCGATCAGGAGCACCACCGGCGGCCGCTCGACATCCGGCGGGACCGTCAGCACGGCGTCGATCAAGCCGACGCGAATTTTGTTTTCTTCGGCCGAAGCCGAAGCGGTTACCGCCATACAGAAAAGACCGAGGATGGCGAGCGCGCCTATGAGGGCTCGGGCGCGCATGCCTCAATCGATCTTCCGTGCTTCTTCTGGAAGCATGATCGGGATACCGTCGCGGATCGGATAAGCGAGCTTCGCCGAGCGCGAGATCAGCTCCTGCCGGGCCGCGTCGAATTCAAGCGGACCCTTGGTCAGCGGACAGACCAGGATTTCCAGAAGCTTGGGATCGACGGTGCCTTCAAGGCGTTCCGGTGAGGATGCGGAAGAGGTCATGCTTGGGTCTCCGGCCTGGCAATTCGACCCTGTAGCATATTCGATCGACAGGTGTAGCCGCACGACGCGACCGCAAGACGATTCCGCGCCGCAGCGGGACTTTTACGGTGGCGTCCATGACGGCACCTTCAGGCCGGTCCGTTGAACTCGGTAAAAGCAATGCAAAAAGAACAGATACATTGCGACAGGTCCCGCTAGGCAAATTCCAACAATTCATCTGTAAACCGGTTCCACTGTTGGAAGAACCACCATCGGAACGGCGAAGGATCAGCATGTTAGTGAATCGACGTCAAAGCGAGCGTCGCACGTGCAGGAGGTTCGCAAAGATCCAGTTCGGTATCGGATCGTTGCCGCGGGATTGCACGATCACGGACATATCGGCGGGCGGGGTGAAGGTTATCGCCGAATATGTCGACATTCCCAGCGAGTTCACCATCATATTGTCGACAAGCCGCCCACGCCAATGCCGGCTGGCATGGCGGATCGGGCATGAATTCGGCGCTCAATTCATCGATTAAATTAGAGCGATTTCAAGCGAAAGCCTGCCGTCAAGAAAACGCGTCAGATCAAGAATCCAGAGTCCCGTTTCGATTCTATCGAAACGGAAGGGCTCCAGGAGTGCCCGGCTTAACCCGAAATTAGGATTAACCTGTGAGCATTTTTCCTGGTCGGTCGCCGACCACAGGTCAAGTAAATGCTCCGGCAGTCATCCCAGCTACACCGCTTCGCGAGACCCCCCGCGTCGACAGCAATGTCCGCGATTGCGGTCTCATTGGTCCTGGGGCTTTGCGGCTGCCAAACCGACGGCTCGTCTGACATCACGGGATCGCTGGGAGATAAAGTCGAAAAGACCAGCTTCGCCGAACCCGGGCGCGGCGTCGACTTTTATCGGGATCGCTTTCGCGCCAACCCCGAGGATGCCGACGCGGCGTTACAATACGGAAAGGCGCTCCGGGCCGCGGGACAAAAGGCCCAGGCGGTCGCCGTGCTCGAACAGGTCACGATCGCCCACCCCAGCGACAAAGCCCTGCTTGCGGGTTACGGGCGAGCGCTGGCAGACAACGGCGATTTCCAGCAAGCCTTCGACGTCCTCAGCCGCGCCCATACCCCCGACAACCCGGACTGGCGAATTCTCTCGGCTCAGGGAGCGGTACTCGACCAGCTCGGCCGAGCGGAGGAAGCCCGGCAGTATTATGCGAGCGCGCTGAAAATCTCGCCCGACGAACCTTCGGTGCTTTCCAATCTCGGACTTTCATACATGCTTTCGAAAGATCTGCGCATGGCGGAAGAGACCTTACGCCGCGCGTATGGCCATGCGAATGCGGAGCCGCGCGTGCGCCAGAATCTTGCGTTGGTGGTCGGCCTGCGGGGCCATGTCGCCGAAGCCGAAAGCATTTTGAGGGCCGATCGGCCGGCCGGGGAAGCTGCAGCAGATATTGCCCATCTGAGGCGCTTGTTGTCTCTTAAGGCGACTGCGCGGGCGGAGGCGGACAACATCCCGCCGACAGCCGCAGCGCGGCGTGATTGAGGGCACTACGTCAGCCGTTGCTAGGCTTACGCAGACCTCGCCGCACGCCAGACTACGCCATGTTTGCTCGCAGCTTTCCGATGATCGGCGACAGGAGCGAGCCCCGCGATTTTTTGACGTCGCCGTGGCCGGTCAAGTGCTGCGCGATCTGTACAAACATCTTGCTGGCGCGATGACGTTCGGAGATCTCCGCGATCATCTGGCCGTTATTGGCCGCAGTGCCGAATATACGCGGGTCGAACGGAACAGAGGATATCGGCTGGTCCCCGATCGCCTTGGCGAATTCGCGTGGGCTGATTTCCGGGCGCTTGGGCATGCCGACTTGGTTAAGACAATACAGCGGCGTCCGGTCATTGGGCCGCGATTCCTTCAGAACATTCAACATGTT
>JAJXZC010000069.1 GCA_021780275.1 Pseudomonadota bacterium | reverse complement strand
CTGGTCACTCGGCATTACAGCGGCGGTGGTGTGGCGGCGCAAGGGGCGAGTATCGGTTCGGTTATTCTGCATTCAGAAAACTCTTCAAAAATTCATGCTTTTGAAAAGCGCAGTGACAAACTGATAGAGAGCAGCGACCATTTTGCGCGCGCGCCATATCTGCTGGCATTTGCCTCAGATAAGGAACTACCGGCTCTGCCAAATAGTGTTTTCGTTTATCGATCCGATATCGATACGGACCCGAAGGCGCGGTACGAAGCTGAGATAGGCTGGCGCAAAGCAGAGCAAGCCAGAACCGACGCTGAGGTGCAAACCAATACGATAAGGCGAGATCTGGCTAGAATAAGACAAAGCCAGGAAGCCACGTCTTTGCGGCTTCATCAACTGGAAAACAGCACAATTTGGCGGATGACGGCACGAACGGGTAACGCTCGCGCGTTTTGCTGGCGTTAGCCTTGCAATCGTAGCCCATGAGCGCCTGTGGCCTCGTCAGCGGCGGATAGTCTCGCGGCGGGGCCCAACTGGCGAAGCCGCACAGACGACGAAACGCCAGTCGGTATTCGGGTCTGCATCCCGCTACGACGAAGTCGCCGTCAAAGTAGTCCTCAGCGATGAAAACGGTCCGCATCGTCACATACGTTAGAAAGGGATAGACCCGTGTAAACTCTACATTACTCGATTGACGTGTTGCGCTGATGAGCACCTGCCCGGCCTCAAGTCGCGGAATGATAATTTCGGGAAAAACTTTAGCTTCCGGTATGTACTGTTCGGGCGTCGAGGCTATATGCAGGCGAATAGAGCTCGCTAGCGCCCCGTCAACGAAAATGCCAATCAGCCACGCGTTCGGGCATTCGTCTTCGGCATCCGTGAAAAGGCCGGACGGATTTGGCTCAATATAGCCGCCCCTCGCATAAGCTTCATAACGCAACCGAAATATAGCTTCCTTCTCTTGCGGACTATCGGCGCGTCGATATTCCACATGTTTAAGAAGGTCTTCCACGCGAGTGGCAAACATCAAAGCTTCTTGCTGCTCAAGCACTGGCAAACCCGCGAGTTCTACCCCACTAGCTTGCGATAATAAGCATTTTAACGAATTCTGCGCCAGTGGTGTTTAGACATTTTTAACGCTAATTCGCCGATAAGGTTAAAGTCAGGCAGGTCTTACGCAACGATCGATCCGTTGAGCGGGGCGATGTGCGCCAAATCGGGAAAAATTGCCTCCCCAGGCATTGCAGCCGAGGGACCGATCCGGTCGGCGAGCGCCCCTGCGGCGCCGCGCGCGGTCGGATCGTCTGGCCTAGAATCGCAAATCTCCCGGGGTTGCGCCGGTTTTAGGCCCAGCAGGCGGGCGACGGCGGGGCGATCCCTCCCACGTCGCGCTCCGGGTTTTCACGAGGAAAAACGTTTCGGGTCTGTGCGCAGCGGCAGAACCCCTATATACCGTGCCGCAGGACATAGCTGCGAAACGCCGGTCCAAGGAGGCCCATGACACAGAAGAGGCGAATCCTGATCGTCGATGACGACGGCGATCTCAGGATGGCGCTTGCCGAACAATTGAGTCTGCATCCCGAATTCGTCGTCGCCGAGGCGGGCGACGTGGCCGGCGCGCGCGCGTCGGTGACGGAGACGCCGCCCGATCTCGTCATCATGGACATCGGCCTGCCCGACATGGACGGACGCGAAGCGGTGCGCATGTTGCGCGCCGAGGGGTTCCGCCGCCCGGTCATCCTGCTGACCGGCCGCGATTCCGACGCCGACACCGTCATCGGGCTGGAGGCGGGCGCCAACGATTACATCGTCAAGCCGTTCCGTTTCGCCGTGCTGCTGGCGCGCATCCGCGTGCAGATGCGACAGCACGAGGCGAGCGCGGAGGCGGAGTTCCAGATCGGAAAATATCTGTTCCGTCCCGCCAACAAGATGCTGCTCGACGATCGCGGCGGCAAGCTCCGGCTCACCGAGAAGGAGGCGGCGATCCTGCGCTTCCTGCATCGGGCGGAGCGACAGAGCGTGGCGCGCGAGACGCTGCTGCGCGAGGTCTGGGGCTATAACGCCAACGTGACAACGCACACGCTGGAGACCCATATCTACCGGCTGCGCCAGAAGATCGAGGACAACCCGGCCGACGCGCAGCTTCTGGTGACCGACGGCGGCGGCTACAAGCTGCTGCCATGAGCGGGAGAGGCGGGGTTTGAGCCTCGATGGCGACGTCCGCCGACTCTCCGGAGTCAGGCCCTTCAACGCGCTGCCGCGCGAGGCGCTGCAATTGCTCGCCTTCTCGTGCGAAAAGCGCAAGTTGCGGGCGGGCGAGGCGCTGTTCTCGGCCGGCGAGGCGGCGGACGGCGCCTATTTCGTGCTCGAGGGCGAAATTCTCCTGCGTTGCGGCGAAGACGAGCGGCGCGCCGGCGCGGGCGCCCTGATCGGCGAGACCGCGCTCCTCACGGAGACGCTGCGACCCGCCGATGCGAGCGCGGCGCGCGATTCGTTGCTGCTTCGGGTTCCCGCCGCCACCTTCCGTCGCGTTCTCTCGGAATTTCCGCAGAGCGCGGCCGAGATTCGTCGCGCCGCCGCCGAGCGCGCCGCGGCGCTGATTGGGCGGTTGGACAGCCTCCGCCGTCGCGCCTTCGCGGCGCCGGGTGGCTAGCGTGGCCGACCTCGGTCCCCTGCGCCCGCCGAGCCTCGATGACATCGACGCCATCGCTCAGCGCGCATTCGCGGGCCTGCCGCCGGAGTTCCGCGCCCTGTGCGAGGGGCTCGTCATCCAGGTCGCCGAGTTTCCCGACGAGGAGACGCTGCGCGAGATGAACGCGGAGAGCGAGTTCGACATTCTGGGGCTGTTTCGCGGTCGCGGTCTCGCTCATGCCGAGGCGACGGCGCCAACCGGCGCATTGCCCAACATGGTCTGGCTCTACCGCCGGCCGCTGCTCGATTATTGGTGCGACGGCGAGGACAGCCTCGAAGCCGTGGTCGCGCATGTGCTGATTCACGAGATCGGCCATCATTTCGGCCTCTCCGACGACGACATGTACGGCATCGAGGCCCGGATTCCCTGAGATTTGCAGGCCTTCACAACGCCGTCATCATCGGGTTACACTGATTTCCAGGGGCCGGCGTGGTCCGGTGTGCGAACCCATGGAGGAACGGAGCGCCTCTTGACGGTTCATGTCCAAGCGGTTTCGCCGGAAACCTGCCCGGCGTTGGTGCTTAACGCCGATTTCCGGCCGCTAAGCTACTATCCCCTGTCGATCTGGTCCTGGCAGGACGCGATCAAGGCGGTGTTCCTGGATCGGGTCAACATCGTCTCCGAATACGAGCACGCCGTCCGCAGCCCCAAGTTCAGCATGCGGCTGCCCTCGGTCGTTTCGCTGAAAGCTTATGTCAAACCTTCGCGCTTTCCCGCCTTCACGCGTTTCAACGTGTTCTTGCGCGACCGCTTCACCTGCCAATATTGCGGCGCGCGCGAGGAATTGACGTTCGACCATGTGGTGCCGCGCTCGAAGGGCGGCGTGACGTCGTGGGAGAACGTCGTGGCGGCCTGTTCGGCCTGCAATCTCAGGAAAGCGGACATGCTGCCAGCCACGGCGCGCATGTTCCCGGCGCGCAAACCCTACCAGCCGACCGTG
>JAJXZC010000541.1 GCA_021780275.1 Pseudomonadota bacterium | reverse complement strand
GAAAAGGCCCGCGGGTTTCCCCGCGGGCCTGATTTGGTTTTTCGTTTCTTCTTGTTATTAGGCGAATTCGAAGAGACCGGCTGCGCCCATGCCGCCACCGATGCACATGGTGACGACGCCGTATTTGATGTTCTGGCCAGCGGCCTTGCGGCGCTGGGCTTCGAGCAGGATGTGGCCCGTGCAACGCGCGCCCGTCATGCCGAAGGGGTGGCCGATGGAGATCGAGCCGCCGTTGACGTTGTACTTCTCGGGGTCGATGCCGAGACGGTCACGGCTGTAGAGGCACTGGCTGGCGAAAGCTTCGTTCAGTTCCCACAGGTCGATGTCGTCGACCTTAAGGCCGTGACGTTCGAGGAGACGGGGAACGGCGAAGACCGGGCCGATGCCCATTTCGTCGGGCTCGCAACCGGCGACCGCGAAGCCGCGGAAAATGCCGAGCGGATTCAGGTTGCGCTTTTCGGCTTCCTTGCGTTCCATGAGAACGACAGCGGCGGCGCCGTCGGAGAGCTGCGAGGCGTTGCCGGCGGTGACGAAGTTGCCTTCGCCACGCACGGGCTTCAGCGAGGCGAGGCCTTCGAGCGTGGTTTCGGGACGATTGCATTCGTCGCGATCGACCGTGTAGTCAACGATGGATTCTTCCTTCGTTTCCTTGTTCACGACCTTCATCTTGGTCTTCATCGGGACGATTTCGTCCTTGAACTTGCCTGCGGCCTGAGCGGCGGCGGTGAGCTGCTGGCTACGCAGCGAGTACTCATCCTGATATTCGCGGCTGACGTTGTAGCGCTTGGCGACGATGTCGGCAGTTTCGATCATCGGCATCCAGAGAGCGGGATATTCGCCGAGCAGCTTTTCTTCCGTGATGTTCTTGAGGTTGGTGCCAGCCATCGAAACGAGCGAGATCGATTCAACGCCTGCGCCGACCATGACGGGCACATCTTCATTGACGATGCGGCCAGCGGCGATGGCGATCGAATTGAGGCCCGAGGAGCAGAAGCGGTTAAGCGTAGTGCCCGAGGTGGTGACGGGGCAACCGGCCCAGAGAGCGGCCAGACGGCCCGTGTTCATGCCGGTGGCGCCTTCGGGGTTGCCGCAACCCATGATGACGTCTTCGACTTCACCCGGCTCGATGCCCGCACGGCTGATGGCGTGCTGGATGGCGTGACCGCCCATGGCGGCGCCGTGGGTGTGGTTGAAGCCGCCGCGGCCGGACTTGGCAAGGCCGGTACGCGCGGTGGAGACGATGACTGCTTCTCTCGACATGGAAATCCTCCGAGGATCGTTTTGAAAATTGTGACCGCCCCCTCGCCTTTCGGCTGCTTCTCTCGGCAGGGGTGACCGCTGTTGGGCGCACCTTAAACGCCAGCCATAGGCTTCGGAAAGCGGAATCTCCAAGGGATCGTTACGTTTATGAAGCCCCCCCTGAACGGAAATGGACAGGAATCCGCTCGATTGTGCGCCGCATCGCCTGTTTTTGCCTCTTTCGCCGCAGGCTTTTGGGCATTATACATGGGCATCCATTCCTGCTCTCCCCGACGATGTAAGTGACGCACATGACGCTTCCCCCTATGCCCAATGGCTTTTCTCCCGTGCAAACCGAGGGATTCGGCGGTTTTGCCGGTCCTGTGATGGGCGGCAAGGATGCTGAAGGCCCGCTCTTCCTCTTCGATATTGCTCCGCAGCATCTGAACGGCGACCAGCGGCTCCACGGCGGCATGATGATGAGCCTGATGGCGATCGTGATGGGCGAAGTGGCCCAGAACACGGCTGCCGCCAAGGAAGAAGGCGCGAAGGCCCGTCCGCTGTCGCTCAACTGCGATTTCGTGAGCGCGGGCGAGCCGGGCGACAGGGTCGAAGGCCGCGCCCTCATCACCCGCGCGACGCGCAGCGTGCTCTTCATGTCGGGCACACTCACGGTGGGCGGACGCGTGCTGATGACGGCGACGGGCGTCTATGCCATCAAGGCGGCGGACGACAAATGACCGAGGGAGACAGCGCCAGCGCGCGGCCCGAGCGCGTGCCGCTCGCCTCGCCCGTCGAGGTCGCACCGCCGCCGGGCTTCCGGCAGCAGGAGTTGCACGATCCTTTCGAGGCGCATATGGGGCCTCTCTTCGAACGCGAGGACGCGAACGGCAACCGCATCGGCGCCTTCATCGCCGACGAGCGGCATCTGCGCGCCGACGGCAGCGTGCATGAAGCCATGATGATGACTTTCGCCGACGCCTTCCTCGGCGGCGCGGCATGGCGCGGCGCGGGAGAGAAACCCTGCGTCACCATGAGTTTGCAGGCGAGTTTTCTCGCCGATCTCAAATGTGGCGACCTCGTCGAGATACGCACGAAACTGGAAAAGCGGACACGTTCCGTCATTTTCGTTTCCGCCTATTTCACTGTCGGTGACGAGACGGTGATGACGGCGACGAGCCTGTGGAAGGTGCTTGGCGCGCGCTGATACAGGCTTTAGGCTTTCTCCCAACAAAACGGGGAGAAACAAAATGACTTCACCAAAAACAGGCGGATGCCTTTGCGGCGCGGTTCGCTATGAAATCTCGGGCGACACGGTGGCCGACGCCATGTGTCATTGCCGCGACTGCCAATACGTCTCGGGCGGCGAGCCGGCTTCGCTCGTCATCGTGCCGAAGGCGGGTTTCAAACTCACCAAGGGCGAGCTCAAGGGCTATACGAAGCAGGGCGACAGCGGCAAGAACGTGACGCGCCGCTTCTGCGCGAACTGCGGTACGCAGGTGATCAGCGAAGTGGAAATGAGCCCCGACATCGTCGTCGTGAAGACTGGCACGCTGGACGACCCGAGCGCCTTCAAGCCGGGCGTCGTTCTCTATACATCATCGGCGCAGCCCTGGGCGCATATGCCGGAAGGCATTCCGCATCTGCCGAAGGGGATGTGAGAAAGACCTTCACCCAACCCTCTCCCAAAGGGAGAGGGCTAAAGCTTTAAAAAATTCAAGGGAGACAGTTCATGGCCATCGACTATGAAAAGATCATGGCGACCAAGACGACGGGACAGGAATTTACCTATACCGATCGCGAGACGATGCTTTATGCGCTGGGGATCGGCTTTGGTCGCGATCCGATGAACACGAAGGAACTGCCCTTCGTCTATGAAAAGAATCTCGTGACCGTGCCGACCATGTCGTCGGTCATCGCCTGGGGCGCGGGCGGCATGCGCGACAGCGGCATCAACTATCTGATGGTGGTGCATGGCGAACAGAAGCTGACGCTGCACAAGCCGCTGCCGGTCGCAACCACGATCAGCGTCGACACGCGCACCGTCGGCGTCTGGGACAAGGGCGCTGACAAGGGCGCGATCCTCGTCGGCGAAACGGTCATCAGCGACAAGAAGACGGGCGACAAGCTCTGCACCATGCAGGGCACGACATTCGCGCGCGGTGACGGCGGCTTTGGCGGTCCGCGCGAAGGCGCACCGACTCCGCATGTCATGCCGGAACGCAAGCCCGACATGACGGTGGAAGTCGATACGCGTCCCGATCAGGCGCTGCTTTATCGCCTGTCCGGCGACCGCAACCCGCTGCACTCGGATCCCGATATCGCCAGGGCGGCAGGTTTCCCTCGTCCGATCCTGCACGGGCTCTGCACCTATGGCACCTGC
>JAJXZC010000618.1 GCA_021780275.1 Pseudomonadota bacterium | reverse complement strand
CTCAGCACCTTTGTTCAGGACCGTTTGGGGCCTCAATATAGGAATGCACCGCCGTCTCGCATAGTTGCATTTGCATCACGGTCGCAGGAGTTCGGCGGGTCCGGGAGCGGCAAGATAATCTGTCTAAGGATGATAACAAATCTCACCCCTAGCCGTCCCGCTTGGCTGGACTATCTGTCGCACCCGTCACCCGGCCTCTGGACATTGTGACGCAGCGTCAACTTTAACGCCATAGCTCACATTTCTCTCATGGGTATTGCCTGCGTGAGAACGAGCCGCTCGAACGGCTCACCGCCAGGCAAAAGGAAACGGCGGGAAGTGAAGTCGCCATGGCGAAGATAAAATACATCGAATGCGACGGGACCGAACATCTGGTCGATGTTCCCAATGGCCTCTCCGTGATGGAAGGCGCCATCCGCTACACCATTCCGGGCATTGACGGGGATTGCGGCGGGGCCTGCGCCTGCGCCACCTGCCACGTCTATGTCGAGAATGGCTGGATGGAGAAGCTCGCTCCGATGGAAGACCTCGAGCGCGACATGCTCGACTTCGCCTTCGACGTCAAAGAGAACAGCCGCCTTTCCTGCCAGATCAAGGTGGACGAAGCGATCGACGGCCTCGTCGTTCGCACCCCCGCCCGCCAGTACTGACGTTGACGTGAGACGGCGGGCGTTCGCGCCCGCGAAGCTTCACCGGCCGCCGACAAAAACAACAAGCGGCCTTATGACGGAGGAAGGTCTATGAACGGTAAGGCACAGGCGAAGATCGTCCAGAAGGGCGATTGGAAAGTCAGCATGACGCCGGACGACATCTATCGCCATCCGATGGATATCGCATGGCACTTCGCTTACGAATTCGGCGAGGAAAAGGTCGCAGATCTCTACAAGCGCGCGAAGCAGAACCAGTGGGATTCCGACGATCTCCTGCCTTGGGATACGCCGGTCGACCCCTCGAAGCCGCTCATCAACAATGAGCAGGACATCTACCACAAGATGTCTTTCTTCAAGAAGCTGTCGAAGTCGCAGCAGGAAACCTTCACCGCCCATTCGACGGCGCAGCTCCTGTCGCAGTTCCTGCACGGCGAACAGGGCGCGCTGATGACGGCGGCCTGCGTCACCCATTCGGTGCCCGACGCCGGCGCGAAGCTCTACGCGGCGACCCAGACCATGGACGAAGCGCGCCATGTCGAGGTCTATTCGAAATATTGCGACAAGATCGCCATGGTCTATCCCATGTCGCCCTGGCTCAAGGCGCTTATCGACGCCACGCTTCAGTCGGATCGCTATGAGAAGGTCATGATCGGCATGAACATGATCGTCGAAGGACTCGCCCTCGGCGCCTTCAACAACATGTACCGCTCGACGACCTGTCCGCTGCTGAAGCAGCTCACCTTCAACGTGATGCGCGACGAGTCGCGGCACGTTTCCTTCGGGCATGTCTTCCTCGGACCGGTCATCAAGACGCTGCATCCGGACGATGTGGAAGACCTCGCCGAATTCGCCTTCAATGCGGTGAACATCCTCGTTCAGGCGCAGACGGCAGGCACGATCGCGAACAAGGTCGATCCGGGCTTCATGGAAGTGCTGCAGAATAGCGGCATCGACGCCGATGACTTCTTCAAGGGCCTTACGGAAGCGGCCGACGAAGGCGTCGCCCAGACGCTGCCGCCAGGGCAGGTACACGCACTGAAGGATCTGATGATGCCCGCCATCGCCCGCGTCGGACTGCTCACGCCGACCGTGCTGAAGAAATATGAGGAAGCGGGAATCCCGGTCTTCGACGATCCGCGCGTCCTCAACGCCATGGAAGGCGGCCACCCGACCGGCGAAACCGCCACGGCGGCCGAATAAGCGACATGCGGCCCGCCCCGGCACGATGCCGGGGCGGGATATTTTCGACGGGACGACAAAGATGACGAGCAGCAGCGCAGTCGGAGATTCAAAAGAGGCCGAGATTTTCCGTGCCATCGTGGAGGGCCTGCCGGAAGCGGTGGTCGTCTCGACGCCGGAAGGTCTGATTACCTATTTCAATCCTGCCGCCGAAAAGCTTTTCGGCTTTGCCGCCTCCGAAGTTGTCGGCAACAACGTTACCATGCTTGTACCGCGCAATTCGCGCCGCCATGCCGATCCGCTGAAATGGCTCACGAGGTGGGCGGCGGAGCCGGAACACACGCAGTCGCGTTTCCTCGATCTCATCGGCACCACGAAGACGGGTCACGAGATGCCCGTCGATGTCCGTGTCTCGGAAACGGCGATCAATGGCGAGCGACGCTTCCTCATTACCGTGCGCGACAACACGGCGCGGCGCGAGGAACAGGCGGCATTCAAGGAGGCGCATCTCAAGGCATCGCGCATCCTGATGATCGCCGAGGACGGAATCGTCTCCGTCGATGAGGATCAGAAGATCACCTTCTTCAATTTGAAGGCCGAAGAAATCTTCCGCTACCGCGCGGAAGAAGTTCTGGGCAAGCCGCTCGACATGCTGCTGCCGGAGCGCTATCGCACACGTCATGGCGATCAGGTGCGCGGCTTCGGCATGGGCAAGGTCGCCTCGCAGCTGATGAGCCAGCGCGGCGAGGTGGTGGGCCTTCGCAAGACGGGCGAGGAGTTTCCGCTCGAAGCGACGATCACAAAGGTTTCGGTCGGCGGACACATCACCTATACGGCGCATCTGCGCGACATCACCGAGCGCAAGGCCGCGCAGGCGCGCTTGCGGGAGAGCGAGCGGCGCTTCCGCGCCGTCTTCGATCACGCCTTTGAGGCGATCGGCCTTCTGAGCCCCGATGGCACGGTACTCGAAATCAACCGCGCCGGCCGCGCGCTCACGGAAGGTTTCTCAAGCCTCGAAGGACTGCCGCTCTGGGAACTGCCTTGGGCGGGCGGCGAATTCGCCACAGACGATTTCGCACGCCAGCGCCTCAAGGCCGCAATCGCCGCCGCCGCAAGGGGCGAGACCGTGCGCTACACCGCCGAAATCAGGACAGGCGGTGAAACGCACAAGATCGACCTTTCGCTCGTGCCCGTGAAGGACGAGAGCGGAAAGGTGATCTATATCGTGCCCGAGGGTCGCGACGTGACGGGACAGGCGTTCTGATAGCGGTCAGACGCTTGCCGGATCGGCGATCTTCACGATCAACTTGCCGATATTCTCTCCGTCGAAGAGCTTGTTGACTGCGACCGGCGCCTCGTCGAGGCCGTCGACGATCGTCTCGCGATGCTTGATCTTGCCTTCGGCTACCCACTGCGCAAGCTGCATGGAGCCTTCGGCATATTTCGACATGAAGTCGATGACGATGAAGCCGCGCACGGTGATGCGTCGCATGAGGATCGGCGAAAAATCCGCGCGCATCGGCTGGTCGGTATTGTAGCCGGAGATCATTCCGCAAAGCGGCATGCGGCTGAAGAGGTTCATGCGCGCCATGACGGCTTCCATGATCTCGCCGCCGACATTTTCGAAATTGACGTCGATGCCGTTCGGCGTCGCCTCGATGAGGCGCTCCTTCCAGTCCGCCGCCTTGTAGTCGACCGCCGCGTCGAAGCCGAGATCCTCGACGAGGTGGCGGCACTTTTCCTTGCCGCCCGCAATGCCGACCGCGCGGCAGCCCTTGATCTTCGCGATCTGG
>JAJXZC010000401.1 GCA_021780275.1 Pseudomonadota bacterium | reverse complement strand
AGGGCGAGGTCGGCGGATTGCACGGGGAGTTCGCAATCCGCTCATCCGCGATGGGCGCCGAGCGTCAGATTTGAACCACTAGCGAGAATGGGAGGTCTGGCGCTTGTCTTCGAGGAGGCTATCGCCTGATCTCTAAAGGGACGGCGAAAGGGCTCCGCCGTGACGGCGGCGCCCTTTCGTCCGCGAGGCGGCGGCGCCTACTTTACCGTAAGCACCAAGCCGTTGAGGTCTGCGCTGACAATCGCTCCCACCGAATTGCCGGAAAGCGTCAGCATCGCGCCATTCTGATTGGTCAGTATGATCGCCTGAGCCCCCTCTCCGACGGCCGCCCCGACATTCCCCGCGGCATAGACGCCGGAGACGTCGGACGCGCGTCGGATATTGGTTACCGCCCCGCGGAACCGTGTCCGGGAGGCGCCGAACGTGATCCCATAACTTAAGCCGCCGATCGCGAGTCGGTAACGTCGGCCGTGAAAATAGAGCGTTCCGGACCCTCCCGAGCCGCCAAAGACAAATCCCGCCTTGAACACGTCGAACGCGATCCTGCCGCTATCGGCATGGGCGGCGGACCCAAGCGTGACGCCGATGAGCGCCAGCAGCGCAGCTAAACCCGAACGAAACGCAGATGTCGCACGCATAAATTCCCCCCTGAAGCTCAAAGCGAATCAGTTCGCAGCTCGCGCTATGGTACCGGGCGCGGACAAAACGAAAAACTAGCGTGTGTGGCTCGCTATTCGCCGCTCATTTGCCGACGCCGCTCATCCTTTCCGAAGTCATCCAGCTTTCCGAGGCCATTCCGCCCGGAATCGCCGCGATCAAGCTCTTGAGCCGGTTCGTGCATTGAACTCTGTCGAACCGCGCTACGGCGACCTGACGCGCCCTTGCCCCAAGGCGCCTGAAATCGCGACTATGCGATAGAACATCAATGACTCTTTCCGCCAGCGCCCGCGCGTCAAAAAAAGGCGTCAGTACGCCACTGTCCGCGTCGATGACTTCCCGCACCGGCTTCGTGTCGGACGCGACGATCGTGCAGCCAGCGCCCATTGCCTCCAACAGAGACCACGAAAGGACGAAGGGATAGGTCAGATATACGTGCGCCATCGAAACCTTGAGAGCCGCGAGATACACCTTACGCGGCACCCTGCCGAGAAAATGCACGCGCGACAAATCTAGATTTTCTGCGTTTTCCCGCAGGTATACGTCCTTCCACGTGGCGCCCGGCGGGGGAGGCGGACCGTAGGAGTGCTCGTCGCCGCCGATGATGACGACCTGCGCGGCGGGGCGGGCGCGCAATACATGTGGCAGCGCACGCATGAAAATATGATAGCCGCGCGGCTGTTCGAGATTTCTCGCCACGAAAGTCACGACTTCGTCCCCTTTGCGCACCATGCGGCCGGATGGAAGGGTCAAAATCGCGGAATCGTCAGGTTTCGCCGCTTCGATGTCGATTCCCTCGTGAGCAACCGATATTTTGCTCTGATATTCCGCGGGGTAGGTGGAGCGCTGCCAGTTCGTGGGCGAAAACGCGAAGTCAGCGTCGGCGAGCGCTATGAGGGTGCTGGCGTTTCGACAGTGCAGGGCGACAATGGCGTCGGCCCCGTAGGTCGGTCCCTCGGGATCGAAGTTGATATCCTGGCCTTCGGCGCGAAAGAAAAATTCGCAGTAGATGGCGATCTTTGCTCGGGGAAAGATCGCGCGCAACGGGAGATTTTCGCCCCATCCGCAATGGGCCACGATTACGTCGGGCGCAAACCCGTCGGCCGCGAACGATCCTGCCGCGAGCATGACCTGCTCTGCGCGTCGACATTCGGTCTCGAAGTGACGCGCGAAAGGATGCGCCTCGCCGATTTGGTGATCGGGCGGATGATACCGGCGCGTTTCGACATTGACCAAGCCTGGCGCAGTCGATGCGCCAATCGCCTTCACGACATTGGCGTCATGAGCGGCCAGACCGGAGGCGAGGTGGGTGAACTGGGCCGGAAAGTTGTTGTGAACAAAGAGATACTTCATTCCGGCTCGCAATGCGCACGCGTTCCGCGGTCTCGTCGCGACGAAGTTTCGGAAAATCTATAGGGGCGCCCACGTTCCGGGCGCCCCGCCGTTCATTGGACGATCAAGTTACGAGAAATGGACGGTCGCGGAACCGTGCAGGACATCGATGGTCGTGCTGCTCTGCCCCTCGCCGTAGGAATAGACATCGTATTTGCCGTGTGATGTCTGATCCACGGATTGGCCGCCAGAATTTATATAAACCTGGGTCTGATCCTTGCTGTACCCATTGATCGTGTCATGTCCGCCGGTGGCGATATTAATCGTCTCGGCGCCTGATCCGCTGTTTACCAAATCATGAGAGCCTTTGCCCCCCAGATTCATGGTGTCAGACCCCGAACCTCCGATCAGAGTGTCGCGGCCGGTCCCGGCGTTCAGGACGTTCTGCCCGGAATAGACTTGCAGGGTATCCCTACCGGATCCCGCATTCAGCGTATCATGTACATTGCTGTACAAACCGCCGATCAGCATATTGTCTCCGCTCTTCACGGAAAGGGTTTGATGGATGCCGAGCGTGTCTTGGTATCCTGCAATCAAAGTATCGTGCCCGGAGCCTTGATCGAACAGGCTGACGTTATCGCCGTCGCCCGCCACGATGACGTGACCGCTGTTCGAGTGATGGGAGGCCCTGAGCGTGTCCTGACCGTCGTGCCTGTCGTCCCGACCAAACGGGCTGCCGGAATGATCGTCGCCCCATCCCCGACCACGGCCATCGCCCCCGTCGCGATCGTGGCTCCCGTCGCGATCGTGGCCCCGGTCGCGATCGTGGTCGTGGCCATAGCCCGAACCCATTGAAAACGTGATCGTGTCGTGAACGTTTGAGCCCAGTTCGATAAAGAGCCCAGTAGAGCCGCCGACGGAAACGGTCTCCATCCCCGATCCGTTGTTGACCTCTGCGCCTAGCGTGTGCTTCCCCATCGGATATTGGTGAGATTCAAACAGCGCAAAGTCGATAGCGTTCACGACTCCGCCCGAAAGATGTGTGTTCGCGAGCAATTGCTCGAGAGTGCCGGCATTCAGATTGTAGGTCGCCATAGCCAAATTCCCCTAACTTACCCGCTCTGATCACTTAACCCGACGCTTGTCCGACGCGAGGTCGGAGTAACTGCACGCGCGGCTCATGCGCCGCGGGCGCTTCACGCAACGTCGCCTGTCGGCCCTTCTCCACCCGCACAAGCTCCATGCGAAGCCCCACAAGCGGATCGGCGCCGAAGGGGCCAACCACTTCAATCTCCCTCCCTCGCTTCTTGACGATTGGCGACCCGAGAAACATCGCCTCGATCGCCAGTTCGGATTCCGGATCCTGACCCTCCTCGATTCTTACGTTCAAACCGACCAGCGGCTGCGCTCGCCCGCGGCTTCCCAGAAAGGTTCCGGCCGGCGTCCAGGACGACCACCGCCGTTCGCTCCCGACCGCCGAAAGCGCCCGCGCTTGAATCGGCGCGCCCAGAATCGTCAGCCCCTCCAACATGGCGGGAATTCCAGGGCCGCCGGCCCATTCCCCTGCGGCGACTTCGACATCTCCTCGCCGCGACAAATGCGCGAGAAGGCGGAGCCGCTTGTCGACAGCTGAC
>JAJXZC010000455.1 GCA_021780275.1 Pseudomonadota bacterium | reverse complement strand
GTTGCCGTGATTGAGCACCGACATGTTGCGCGCCGCCAGCGCGCCGACCGGCCCCTGCGCGATGACGGGCCGCCCGGTATAGGCGGTTTTCTGCTTCATGTTGATGACGATGTCCTGCGTGCGCATCTCGTAGCCGCTGTCGTGGAAGATGTCGACGTCGTCTTTCATCTCCAGCGTGTCGTTTTTGCGGTCGAAGGTGCCGGTTTTCGCCTTGGCCGCCAGCCAGGACTTGTCCTTCAGCGTGATGTCGGCGACGGGATTGGTGAAGAGGACCATGTCCGGCGCGTCGACGGCGCGCACCGCTGTGTCGGCGGTGATGGTGTAGGGGCTGCCGTCGGTGTCGACATCCTGATATTTCGGGCGGATCAGCTCGATCAGGCCGGGCGTGGTTTTTTCCGCGGTCGGCAGGGCGGAAACGCTCTTTTGTCCAGCGCCGTCGTCCGACATCCGCGCGATCACGACGCCGACGATGACCAGCGCCACCAGCGGCAGGGCGATTTTCATGACGCGGACAAAGAGGGAATAGCCCTGCCGCACGACGCTGACGCGCCGCGGGGCGTATCCGTCAAAACGGCGCGGCGCATCGCCGCCGGAACGATGAGGCTGCGTCGTCACGCGAACCCTGCGCGCAGGCAGTCGTGAATGTGCAGCAGGCCGGCCGGTTTGCCTTCTCCGTCGACAACCAGAAGGCAGGTGATGCGCCGGAAGCTGTTTTTGAGGTCGTTCATCACGGCCATGGCTTCCGCGACCAGCGTGTCGGGCGAAACGGTTTTGGGCCGGAGGGTCATGATGTCTTTGGCCGTCTTGCCGAGGATGTCGCCGCTGATTTTGCGGCGGATGTCGCCGTCGGTGATGATGCCGGCGAGTTTGCCGTTTTCATCCGTGAGGCCGATGCAGCCGAAGCCCTTGTCGGTGATGATGGCGATGGCTTCCGGCACCGTTATACTCTCAGGTGCGAGCGGAACCTTGTCGCCGGTATGCATGATCTCGGAGACTTTCATCAGTTGCTGGCCGAGCTTGCCGCCGGGGTGAAAGACCTTGAAATCTTTTTCGGTGAAGCCTTTTTTCTCCAGCAGGGTCACGGCGAGCGCGTCGCCCATGGCGAGCGTCAGCGTGGTCGAGGTCGTCGGCGCGAGGCCGTTCGGGCAGGCTTCCGCGCAGGGCGGCAGCAACAGCGCGATGTCGGCGCGGGTCGCCAGCGTCGAGTCCGGACGGCTGGTGATGCCGATCAGCGGAATGGCGAAACGGCGGGTATATTCGATCAGGTCGTTCAGCTCCTTCGACTCGCCGGAGTTGGAGAGAGCAAGGACGATGTCGCCGCGGACGATCATACCCATGTCGCCGTGGCTCGTTTCCGCCGGGTGGACGAAAAAGGCCGGCGTGCCGGTCGAGGCAAGGGTGGCGGCGATCTTCCTGCCGATGTGGCCCGATTTGCCCATGCCCGTCACGATCACCCGCCCTTCGGCGGTGGAAATCATCTCAATGGCTTCCAAAAAGCCATCGTTGAGAAAACTGGCGAGCTCCTGCAACGCGCGGGCTTCCGTTTCGAGAACCCGCACCGCCGTGGCAAGGCCTTGTTTGCGGGCGGTTTCGGAAAGTTTTACAATGGTCATAATATTTTCCTTCATTACATCTACGCGTTGCAAATATATACGCCGGAACGGCTTTTTTCTAGCAAATAACACGTATTTGCAAGGGTTTATTTATACATAATAATTATTGACATATTATCATTTCTTGAATAATATAATGGCGATTTTCAACAAAGTGCAAAAAGCACTCCTAAATCATATTTAAAGATGGAGAACAGGCATGTTCGGCAGAAACAAGGATAAGGATTATTACGATATCGGCAGAAAAGGCACGGTGGAAGAATTCTGCGCGGCCAACAAGCGGGCCGTGGAGCATGTGACAAAGGAAAAAACGCATCTCGGCGCGGATGATCAGAAGAAACTCCGCAAAGGGGCGATTGATGCGCTTGTTATTGACGGCCGGCCGGAAAACCTTCTGGAAGCGATAAAGTTTCCTGAAGCCTTCGCCATCAGAAAAGATACTGTTAATCGTCCATACTGCGATAGTACGCGTGCTAATATTTTTGCTGAAGTCGCCGATCAGAGCACCCGCCCGAGCGCGGATCTTGCGTTGTTGCTCTCTGTGTTTTCGCAGAACGACAGACAGGAGCAGGTGCAAAAAGTCATCTCTTATGCGCTTGGTCAGTTATCGGGCGACTGTAAAAAAGAGCTGATCCGGGACTTTTTCACTCACGCAAGGTGGACGGCGGAGGACGGAGATCCGTCGCCCGAAAACATGCTTCAAACGCTTCGCGCTCTTTTTTATTACACTGTTTCGGTTCCCGGCGAGCGGGACAAGCTGAAAGAGCGCGTGGGCCATGTCGGCTTGATGGAAGGCGTGGACATAGATCTCATGCTGGCCGCGATGAATGATACTTTATACGGGCTTGCCTATTGCAAAGGAACGGTTGCCGCGGTGGAAGCGATTCTGTCGGTCGGCGCAGACGCGCAGGGCGTGAAGAACAATGACGGTTATAAGGGCAGGGTTCTGGCGACGGCGGTCAAACACAACGCACCCGCCGATGTCATCGCGCTTTTGCACCAGCACGGGGCGGATTTTGCCGATGCGCTTTATCTGATGCGGACCAAGCCGGATGAGAAATGGGAAGAGCCCGTCATTCAAAGCCTGAAAGCGCACGCGAAGCACATCACCGGCAAGCCTCTGGAAGAGGAAGTGACGGCGGCCGACGCCTTGCGACAAATTCAGGAATTGCGCGACGAGCTGACAAAGGCTACCGGCACGATCGATGAAATGAGCGGCGCGCTTCAAAAAACGCAAAGCCGTCTTGACGAGGTCTCGGATGAATTGAGGCAGGCCAGAAAAGAGCTCGGCCGGATGACGGGCGAACTGGAGCAGGTCAGCGGCGATTTCAATGACGCGAGCGAACGGCTGGCGGCGGCGGAAAGCGGTCTTGCCAAAGCGAATACGACCATCTCCGCGCTGACAATAGCGTCGACTGTCCTGCTCAACCGGATGAAATAAGCGCGTTTCGTCGCATTCGCTCAAAGGCTGTGGGCAAAGATGTCCTCTTCCGGCCATCCGGCGATATCCAGCAGGGCGCGGTGCGGCAGGAACGAAAAGCAGGCCTTGGCGAGGTCGGCGCGGTTTTCGCGCTCCAGCATGACGTCGAGCGCGTCTTTCAGCTGATGCAGGTATAAAACATCCGAGGCCGCATACTGTACTTGCGCGGGCGTGATTTCGTCCGCGCCCCAGTCGGTTGTTTGCTGTTGCTTGTCGAGGCTGATGCCGAGGAGGTCGCTGCAGAGCGTTTTCAGGGAATGGTGCTGGGTGAAGGTGCGGGCGAGGCGCGAGGCGATCTTGGTGCAGTAGACCGGCTGCGGCATGACCTTGAAGGCCTTGGCCAGCACGCCGAGATCGAAGCGGGCGTAGTGGAACAGCTTGTCGATGGCGGTATCGGCCAACAGCCGCTCGAGATTGGGCGCGCGCGTCTGGCCGGCGGCGATCTGCACCACGTCGGCAGAGCCGTCGCCGGGCGAGAGCTGCACGACGCAGAGCCGGTCGCGGGCGGGATCGAGGCCCATCGTCTCGGTGTCGATGGCCACGGAGCCTTTGTAG
>JAJXZC010000731.1 GCA_021780275.1 Pseudomonadota bacterium | reverse complement strand
GCGCCACCCACATTTTCGAAATAGACGTCGATACCTTTCGGGAAGGCCGCGCCCACCGCCTTGTCGAGATCGCCGCACGTCTTGTAGTTGATGGCCTTGTCGATGCCCGCTTCTTTCACCAGCCATTCGCACTTGTCGTCCGAACCCGCTGAGCCCACGACATAGCAGCCATGCGCCTTGGCAAGCTGGCAGACGACCTGACCCACCGCGCCCGAAGCCGCTGACACGAAGACGCTGTCGCCGTCTTTCAATTCGCCGATACGGAAGAGACCCGCATAGGCCGTCATGCCGGGCATGCCGAGCGTGCCGAGATAGGCCTCGATGGGCCCGAGCGAGGGATCGACCTTCTGGAAGGTCTCCGCCTTTTCGGTCGCATATTCGCGCCAGCCCCACATGCTCTGCACATAGTCGCCGGCTTTCAGCTTTTCGGACTTGCTTTCCACGACCTGGCCGATGGCGCCGCCCTGCAGTACCTCGCCGATCTGGAACGGCGGCACATAGCTTTCGCGATCCATCATGCGGCCGCGCATATAGGGGTCGACCGTCATCCAGATATTGCGCACCAGGACTTCGCCCGCGGCAGGCTGTCTGGCTTCGACGCTGGCGAGTTCGAAGTCGCTGTCCTTGGGCATGCCCACGGGACGTGCCTTCAGCCGGATTTCCTTTGAGGTGAGATTTGACATTTTGTCCTCCCAGACTTTGTCGAATTTTGAATGGGAGAGAGTAAACACGCTTTCGCCCTCGACCGAAAGGTCAAGAGATGAACATCCCTTGTTCAGATCGGGAAAATCAGGACTGCCAGCCGCCGCCCAATGCGATGAAGAGGTTCACAGCCGCTGTAAACTGGGCAAGCCGGGCCTGCGCCAGCGTATCGCGTGCCGAAAGCCAGCTGCGCTGCGCGTCGAGCAGGCTGCTGAAGTCGATGGCGCCCGCCTTGTAGCTTGCTTCCGAGAGGTCATAGGCCTTGCGCGATTCATCGGCGGCCACTTTCAGTGCATCGACACGTTTCGCATTGGAGTCTTCGCTCGACATGGCGTCTTCCACCTCGCCGAAGGAGGTGAGTACCGTCTTGCGATAGGTCGCAACGAGTTCCGCCTTCGCCGCTTTCGCCGTTTCGAGCGATCCCTCAAGCGAGCCGCCCGAGAAGATGGGGGCGAGCACCGAAGCTGCGATTGACGAGCCGTTGCTCGTGCCGATCCCGGCGATCCAGTCTACAGATCGGCTGGCGGAAAGATCGAGGCTCGGGAAGAAGGCCGCCCGTGCGGCGCCAATATTCGCATTGGCCGATTGCAGCTGCGCCTCGGCGCGGCGAATGTCCGGACGGCGCGTCAGCAGGGTCGAAGGCTGTCCCACGGCAATCGTCGGCAGCACCAGCATGGCGGTGCCTTCCGTCTTGACCTTGAAGCCTTCCGGCGCACGGCCCAGCAGGATCGCCAGCGCATTGCGGTGGGAATTGAGGCTGTCCTCGATCACCGGAATGCCCGCCTGAATGGTCGCCACATTGGCGCGCTGCTGCGCCAGATCGAGTGCCGAGATCGCGCCGAACTTGTAGCGTTGCTCGACGAGGTCGAGCGTCTTCAACGCCGCCTGCAGGGATTCCTGCGCGATCTGCAGCCGGTCCTTCAGGATCAGCACATTGAAATAGGTTGTCGCGACAGACGACTGGATCAGCAACACGGTCGCGTCATGGTCGAACTGGCTCGCGCGGAAGCTTGCTTCCGATGCCGCGCTCTCAGCCCGATATTTGCCCCAGAGGTCCAGCGCATAGCTGATCGAGACATCGCCCGAGGCGGTTCTCGTATTGCGTGTCAGATTGTTGCTGCTGTCCGAGCCGGACGCGCTGCCGTTCGCATTGACCTGCGGCAGAAGCGCCGAATTGGTACTCCTGAGCGCGCCCTGCGCCTGATCGATACGGGCGAGAGCCGCCGCAATGTCGAGATTGTTGGCGAGCGCCTCCTGCATCAGGCTTTCAAGTTCCGGGTCCTTGAAAGCCGTCCACCAGTCGGCGGCAACGACCGCCGTCTTGTCCGTCGTCTTTGCCCCATCGAAGGCAGTCGGGATGCTCATTGCCGGTCGCTCATAGTCCGGTATCAGCGAGCAGGCGCCGAGCAGGGCTGACAGCGCAAGCACGCTGGCGGCGGATCGGAGTGAGCGGGAGGGAAGAGACATTTGAGGATTCCTATTCCGAGGCGAGGGCCACGACCGGGTCGAGCCTTGCTGCCTTTCGGGCCGGCAGATAGCCGAAAATCAAGCCGGTCATGAAAGCGCAACTGAAGGCAAGGAAGGAGGGCAGGGCTTTGATTGCTATATGGAGGCCGAAAGAACTGAGCGCAAGCCCCGTCCCGATGCCAAGCAACACGCCTATAATACCACCCACGCCGCAGACGACGAGCGCTTCCGTGTTGAATTGCAGCAATATGTTGTTCATCCGCGCGCCTGTCGCCATGCGCAAGCCGATCTCGCGTGTCCGTTCGGTGACATTGACGAGCATGATGTTCATGACGCCGATGCCGCCCACAAGAAGCGAGATGCCCGCGACCGACCCCAGCAGAATCGTCAGCGTGCTCGACATGCTTTCCATCGTCTCCAGCATGGAGGCTGTATTGCGGATCTGGAAGTCTTCAGTCTGGTGGCGGGCCAGCAGGAGCTTCCTGATGTCTGCTTCCGTCTGATCGACGAGGTTGGAGTCGCTGACCTTCACGTTGATCGAATTCGTATATTGCTGACCGAAGAGCCGCATGAAGCCCGTCGTTATGGGAATGAAGACGACGTCGTCCTGGTCCCGGCCGAAGGAGGATGCGCCCTTGGCCTCCATCACGCCGATGACTTCAAAGGGAATATTGCCGATCAGCACATATTGGCCGACCGGGTTTTCGCCATTGGGGAAGATATTGTCGACGACCGTCTGCCCGAGCACCGCCACAGGTGCATAGCTCTCGAGGTCCGCTTCGCTGAAGAATGACCCCTTGGCGGCGTCCCAGTCCCTGACCTTCGTATATTGCGGCCAGGTGCCGGTCACCTGCGTCCGATAGTCGGTGTTGCCGAACCGCGCCGTTTCGCTGCCGTCTCTTTCAGGTGCGACGGCCACCACATTTGGAACATTCTGTTCAATGGCTGTCGCGTCCGCGGGCACCAGCGTCGCTATATCGCCGGTTGGTCTCATGCCTGGCGCGCCGGGGCGTACCAGCAGCAGGTTGGTGCCCATGGATTGCATGCTTTCCATGATATTGGCCTTGCTGCCATCGCCTATCGCCAACATGGTGACGACCGCGGCGACGCCGATCACCACACCGAGAAGCGTCAGCGCCGTGCGGAAGATATTCGCGCGCAGCGAGCGGATCGCCATCTTTACCGCTTCGCTGACTTCCGCCCAGAGCGCAAGGTGCCTGTGTTCGCGCACCAGCGGCGTCTGTTCCGCGCCCATATTGTCTGCCGTGCCGGTGTCGGAAACGATCTTGCCGTCGCTGATGACGATCTGGCGATGCGCATGCGCGGCGACTTCCGGTTCATGCGTGATGAGGATCACCGTGCGCCCGTCGCGATTGAGCTTGTCGAGAACTTCCAGCACTTCCGCACCGCTCCTGGTGTCGAGCGCACCGGTCGGCTCGTCGGCAAGCACGACGTTGGCGTCGTTCATCAGCGCACGCGCGATG
>JAJXZC010000838.1 GCA_021780275.1 Pseudomonadota bacterium | reverse complement strand
GCTGGATTCGGGCGCAGGCCGGGAAAGCCCGAGACCGGAAGGGCAATCCCCTTCTCATCAAGATGACCGGGGCCGTCGAGCCGTACTTTCTGTCGCCTACCGCCGGAGCGGACGACGTCAGCGAAGACTGACGGCGCGCGTTCCGCCTAGAGACCTTCGAACAGGGCTGTCGACAGGTAGCGCTCGGCGAAGGACGGGATGATCGCGACGATCAGCTTGCCAGCATTTTCCGGACGGCGGCCGATATCGATCGCCGCGGCCACGGCCGCGCCCGACGAAATGCCAATGGGAATCCCTTCAAGCCTGGCGACGAGTCTCGCCGTGTCGAAGGCCGTCTGATTGCCGATCGTCAGGACCTCGTCGATGACATCGCGGTCCAGGACCCCCGGGACGAAGCCCGCGCCGATCCCCTGAATCTTGTGCGGTCCCGGCGCGCCGCCGGAGAGGACGGGCGAATCCTCCGGCTCGACCGCGATCATTCGCAGGCCCGGCTTGCGCTTCTTCAGCACTTCGCCGACCCCGGTTATCGTTCCGCCGGTCCCCACCCCCGACACGACAAAATCGACCTCGCCCTTCGTGTCGTTCCAGATCTCCTCGGCGGTCGTTCGTCGGTGTATCTCCGGATTGGCGGGATTTTCGAACTGCTGCGGCATGATTGCCCCGGGCGTCGAAGCGATGATCTCGTTCGCTTTCGCGATGGAGCCTTTCATTCCCTGCGCGGCTGGGGTGAGGACAAGCTCGGCGCCGAGCAGCGCAAGCATCTTGCGGCGCTCGACAGACATGGACTCGGGCATCACGAGGATGAGTTTGTAACCGCGCGCGGCGGCGACAAAGGCAAGGGCAATGCCTGTATTCCCTGAAGTTGGCTCCACAAGAACCCCGCGGCCTGGAGAGATCTTGCCCTGGGCTTCGAGCGCGTCGATCATGGCGACGCCGATGCGGTCCTTGACGCTCGACAGGGGATTGAAGAACTCAAGCTTCCCAGCGAGACGCGCGTTAACGCCCTTTTCCTTCGCGATCCGATCGAGGGCGACCAGCGGCGTATCCCCGACTGTATCGGTGATCGAGGCGTAAATCTTCCCTCTGCCAGCCTTGGACGGGGCTCCCGAAGTCGTCATTTTGGTCCGCCTTAAAAATGATGTCGAGCCGACGCGTTTGCGTGGCTCGACATTAACAGAATGACCGTTGCATATCTATGCAACAGTTAGATTGGCGAAGCTAGATCGCAAAATCTCCGGTCGCCTTCTCCTCGTCGAGAACATGCGCTCTCTCGGCGGTCGCACACATGTCCTCCACGGTGATTGCGTCCAGATTCGTGAGAAACGATTCTCCGGCTTTCCGGACAACCGGGTCGATCACGCGTTCCAGCAACAGCGACTTTGCTCCGAGATCCTCCGGATCCGCGGTGCTCAGGGACATGGCGGTGCGCACGATCTCTCCAACCGTGATCCGTCGACGCTCGCGAGCGAGCTCGTACCCTCCTCTGGGCCCGCGGACACCTTTAAGGATTTTCGCGTGGACCAGTCCCTGAAGCAGAGTCTCCAGGTGGCGTGGGGGTAGCTTGTGGCGCGCTGCGAGAGCCTTGGCCGCAACCGGCGCAGACCGTGAATGCAACGCGACATCGACAACGGCGGCGATGGCGAGAACGCTCCGTCGCGATAACAGGTTCATTTCCAACCTCCTAAGATGAACTCCCGGTGGACCCGAAACCGTCGGAACCCCGGGCGCTCGAAGTGAGCCGCGCGCCCGCAATAAGAGCGACACGTTCCACAGAACAAACGACGAGTTACGCAATACGCACTCCGCGTCCAACCGCAAAAGGCTTGGTTCCAAAATTGACAAGAATAACGCCGATCTCCCCACGATAATCGGCGTCAACAGTCCCCGGACTATTGAGGACGGTCACTCCTTCGTGCAGGGCCAGACCCGACCGAGGACGAATCTGAGCTTCGAAACCCCTGGGCAGTTCAATTGCAAGCCCAGTGGGAATGAGCGCTCGTCCCCCCGGCGGCAGAATAACCTCGCCGTCGGCCGGCAATGCGGCCACGAGATCCATCCCGGCGGCATCTTCACTCTGATATGTTGGCAATTGCAAGCCCTCGCCGTGAGGGAACTGTCTGCAAATAACGGTAATCATCCTCGCTTCGCCAATTCATCCGCAATTCTCTGCACGATCCGATCCGCGACTTCGTGCTTGCTCATTGACGGCCACGATTCTGCCCCGTTTGCGTCAACGACCTCGACCTTGTTCATCTCACCTCCGAACGTCGAAGTCCCTGCAGCCACATTGTTGGCGATGATAATGTCACAGCCTTTGCGTTGAAGCTTCTCGCGCGCGTTCGTCAAAATATTATCCGTCTCAGCGGCAAATCCGATCACAAATTTTGGTCTAAGAGATCCACCTTTTGAGACTTCCTCGAGGATATCCGGGTTTTCGACCAGCCTTAAGACTGGAGGATCGCCCCCGTCCTTCTTGATCTTCTTTTGAGCCGCGGCATCGACACGCCAATCTGCGACCGCCGCCGCAGCGATGAAGACGTCCGCCGGCAACGCACTTTCGACCGCGTCGCGCATCTCACGCGCTGATTCGACATGAAGGGTCTTCACGCCCGGAGGATCGGGCAGCGTGACAGGTCCTGTCACCAGGGTGACCGTTGCGCCTGCGCCAACCGCCGATTGCGCGATTGCATGACCCTGACGCCCCGAGGATCGGTTGCCGAGGAAGCGGACGGGATCGATCGATTCATAGGTAGGACCGGAGGTCACGACAATATGCCGTCCGCTCAGGATGCCGGACGGCGAATGCGGATTTTCGCTCTGGCCAGACGGATTCAGGGCCCGTTCGATCGCTTCAAGGATAGCGGGAGGCTCGGACATCCGGCCAGGCCCGAACTCGCCGCAAGCCATCGGACCATCTTCGGGTCCAACGAAAAGAACGCCGTCGCCCTTGAGGCGTTCGACGTTTCTCTGCGTCGCTGGGTGCAGCCACATCCTGACGTTCATCGCCGGCGCCGCGAGCGTCCGTTTGTCTGTCGCCAGCAGCAGCGTGGTCGCGAGGTCGTCGGCCATGCCGGCAGCCATGCGAGCCAGGATATTCGCGGTGGCCGGCGCCACGACGATCAGATCGGCCGAGCGGGACAATTCGATATGGCCGATCAGCGCCTCGTCCGTCAGGCTGAAAAGATCTTCGCGAACGGCCTCCCCACTGAGCGTGGCGACGGAGAGCGGTGTCACGAATTCCCGCGCCGCCGGCGTCAGCACCGTCCGGACCGAGGCGCCGCGCTCCCGAAGCCTGCGGATGAGCTCCAGCGACTTGTAGGCCGCAATGCCACCGCCGATGACAAGCAGTATCCGCGCAGCGGAGAGGGAAATACTGGGCATTTGCGACCGGCGATCGTGATCTGTCCACACTAGCATTTCAGCGGGAGCTTGTCTTGATCTGCCTTTTGGCCGTTCAGTTCAGCCAGCGAGCAAGCGCGATCAGCGCGAGCGCGAGAAGGAACCCGATGACGCCTGGGACCAGCGGCGAGCCTGAACGGTCGGAAGGATCACGTGGCTGAGCAGCTGCCTCCATGGCGGCGGCGAGTTCACCGAGCCGCTTTGGCGCATTCGCCAGGAAGCTTACCGCTGAGGACGCGGCGCGCGCGAGGTCATCGATACGGCCGACAGG
>JAJXZC010000602.1 GCA_021780275.1 Pseudomonadota bacterium | reverse complement strand
ATTCATAATCCGCGATCAATTTGCGGAGCCTCTCTGCCGCCTTCAATGCGTCGGCCGCCCGGCAATACGGCATCATCACCATGAACTCTTCGCCGCCCCAACGCGCCAGCATGTCGACGGCGCGCAGGTGAAGGCTGACCAGATGAGCCAGCTCTACCAGGGTGCGGTCCCCCGCCAGATGTCCGAAACGATCGTTGATCGCCTTGAAGTGATCGATGTCGAACATGATGAGCGACACATGCTCATCATAGCGTCGCGCCCGCGCCATCTCACTCTCGACCATCTCTTCAAAGTGCCGCCGGTTCGCGATCCCGGTAAGCGCATCCGTTGTGGCCATTCTCTGGAGCTTCGCATTCGCCACGGCCAGAGCGCGATTGGAGGCCGCCAGTGCACGATTGGCCACCTCTGCCGCCGCTCTCGCTTGCTCCAGGCGCCGCTCATAATGCTTGCGGTCGTTGATGTCTCGCGTCACGCCGACGATCTCGACAACCGAACCGTCCGAGCCGATCAACGGATAAGCGAGCACCTCCGTCCAGAATGTCGAACCGTCCTTCCGGTAATATTCTAGATCGCCCCGAAAGCTTTTCGGGCGTCGTCCCGTCTTCGCATCTTCATTCACTTCGGTCAGGTAGGCAGCCACCTTCAAGCCCGAATCCGTCGTCAGTATCTGATCCAGCGATTGTCCCATCGCCTCCTCAGAGGTCAGACCGCGAACCTTCTCGACGGCAGGACTGATGGACGTAATGTGACCGTCGAGCGCCATTGTCCAGATCACATCGCTCGCGCTATCGGCAAGAAAGCGGTGGCGAAGCTCGCTGAGCCTCAGCCTTTCCTCCGCCTCCTTGCCCTCACTCGACTCGGTATAACTATCGACCATCACAACTCTGCCGCAAGTGATACGTATATTCCCTGTACAGATCAACTTGAAATGATTGTCCTGTCGGAGACATTCGGATATCGGAAAAATTTCGCCTCGCGTAACGCTCGGTGGACTATCCAGAAATCGTTCAAGCGTACTCTGTATTACAACAAAAGATAGATAAGCAAGCCGTGCTCTTCCAGTCTGCGCGTCCCTCTGCCGCAGCAACTAAGCTGCATGATCGCCACGCAAAAATTGAACAATTCATTTTTTACATTCGCTTTTCGACGTTTCGTTTTACCTCCTCATTCGAGCCTTCCATATCAAGCACCACTCGGATATCGAGCGTCGAAAAAGAGGCGACAAGCAGAGATAAATCACAAGTACAAGCATTCGATGCCATCGACCGCTTACGCCACATCGTCAAATGTGGATCACCGCGCCACGCACTTCGCATGGCTTGACACGGCTCGATCATGGGAACACAGACGGTTCAGTTTACTTAGCGAGCGAGCGCGGGAGAGCGATCCAGTCTCTCGGTAAATTGATCCGTTCAGCGATTGTTTCAGACACGTTGGAGCGCCGCCGCGCGGAGCGTCATCCGCACAGGCCACGAAAGTTGCGATCGAAGTCGTCGAACAGCAGCGAACCCTGCGTGGGGGAGGCTCTCGGCGAGTTGAGGGGGCGCGGCTTTGTCCTGCGCCTGCGCCCGGCCCTGCCGACGAGCGACCCGGCAAGCTCACAGCCCGCCCGACCCGGCGTGCGGCCAGACGAGCGGGAAACACATTCAGGACAAGGGAGGTCGAATCCGGGCCAACAGGGCCGGGAAGTCAAAATAAGCCAGAACTATCAATGGCTTGCAAAAGGGGAATGGCGGAGAGGATGGGATTCGAACCCACGATACGGCTTTTGACCGTATAACGGTTTAGCAAACCGCCGCCTTCAGCCTCTCGGCCACCTCTCCGTAGGCCCGTGTATGCCCAAGATTGCCGTTTGCTTCAAGGGCGAAGTCCCTTTCTTGGGGCTTTCGGGCATGAAAAAACGCGGAAATCTTATCCGTGGTAGCGGATCAGCCCTTCCTGGGCCACCGAAGCGACAAGCCGCCCGTCCCGCGTGTAGATGCTGCCCCGATTGAGGCCCCTCGCACCGGATGCGCTGGGGCTATCCTGCGTATAGAGCATCCATTCGTTGATGCTGAACGGCTGGTGGAACCACATCGCATGGTCGAGGCTCGCCGATTGCAGCTTGCCCGAAACCCAGCTCACGCCATGCGGCCGGACACAGGTATCGAGCAGCGTCATGTCGGAGGCATAGGCAAGGATGCACTGGTTGAGCGCGATATCGTTGCCGATCTCCTTGCGCGCGCGGACCCAGACATGCTGCACCGGCTCCATCGGCGCCGGGTCGATATAGTGCTGCGGATTGACCGGTCGAATCTCGATCGGGCGCGGACGCGCAAAATGCTTCTGGATCGCTTCGGGCAGCTGGCTTTCAATCGCCTTCCTCAACTCGCGCTCGCTCGGCAAGTCTTCGGGCATCGGCACGTCGGGCATGGTCGACTGATGTTCGAATCCCTGCTCCGGCGTCTGGAACGAGGCGGCGAGATTGAAGATCTGCTTGCCGTGCTGGATGGCAACGACGCGTCGCGTCGTGAAGCTCTTGCCGTCGCGCGAGCGATCGACCTCATAGACGATCGGAATCTTCGGATCGCCGGGCCTTATGAAATAGGCGTGGAGCGAATGGCACACGCGGTCCTCGACCGTGCGATAGGCCGCGACCAGCGCCTGCCCGATCACCTGCCCGCCAAAAACGCGCTGCCAGCTCGAGTCGGGGCTGTGACCCCGGAAAAGGTTCACCTCGATCTGCTCGAGGTTGAGTAACTGGATGAGGTCTTCCACCGCGTCGGCCATCATCGCTCCTGTCGCATCGCGTTTCGCGCGAACATAGAACGCAAGCCGCCGCCTGTCACCCCGCTCAAGGACGAGCGAAGATCAGTGCGTGGCGAGCCACTCACGCGCCTGGCGCTGCGCCTCGGCGACTTCGGCCGGAGCCATCTCGCGTGCGAGATCGGCGCGGCAGGACCGGGCCGCGTCGCTGCCGCGCATGGCGGCCAGGTTGAACCATTTATGCGCCGTAACGAGATCGACCTCGACGCCGTTGCCGGTCGAATAGATCAATCCCAATTCATAGAGCGCGTCGCACTTGCCGCCTTCCGACGCAAGTTCGCTTTCCTGAAGCGCTTCGTGCTGCATGCGAGCCATTGCCCACCTCTTCCCAAAGTGGCGGCTCGTCTGATTCAAAAACCGATCAGCGCCGCCCGTCAGCCGCAAGGAATTCCTTGCCCCTGTGGAAAGCATTTCATCGCTACGCTGAAAAAATGGTTAATGCGCCATTTGCCATATGCGCATAATTTCCGATTTTGGGAAAAGCCTGCCCGGTCAGCCGAGTTTGGGCACCGCCATGCCGCGCTGAACGGCGGGCCGCGCCGCCACCTCGGCGAGCCAGCGCCGGGTGTTCGCCGCCTCGCCCACCATCTCGGGCTTCGCCGCTGCGATGAGGTCGATCGCGGGCGCAACCCACGGATAGGTGATGATGTCCGCCACCGAATAATCGCCGCCGAGAAAGCGCGCCTCACCGAGGCGCTTGTCCATCACGCCGATGAGACGCGCTGCTTCCGTCGCATAGCGGTCTATCGCATAGGGGATCTTTTCCGGCGCCGCATTGATGAAGTGATTGAGCTGCCCGAACATCGGCCCGACGCCGCCCATCTGCCACATCAGCCATTCGAGCGCCTGGGCGCGCTGGCGCCCCTTCGGCGCGAGGAACTTGCCGGTCTTTTCCGCGAGATAGATGAGGATCGCGCCGGACTCGAAAACGGCGAGCGGCCCGCCATCGCCTTCCTGATCCACAATCGCGGGAATGCGGTTATTGGGGCTGATCTTCAGAAATTCGGGAGTGAACTGCTCGCCCTTGCCGATGTTGACGGCATGCACCGTGTAGTCGAGGCCGCACTCCTCCAGCATGATGGAGACCTTGCGCCCGTTCGGCGTCGTCCATGTATAGAGGTCGATCAACCCGCGCCTCCCCTACTGAAATGCGTCGCGCCGCTCAATATTCCGCCGTCACTTCCACGTGATGGTGGCGATGGCGCGAGCAAACATAGGGGTCGAGCACGTAGTCGCCGGCGGCGAGCTTTAACCCCACCGCCTGCTGAGGATCGAGGAAATTCGCCACCTCAACGCCCTTGGCGTTGCGGATCGCGAAGCCATAGGTGCCGTCCATGACGCGCGTAATCTTGCCATCCCGCGGCAGCGAAAGACCTGCGCCCCACTCGGTCTGAGTGTGATACTTGTCCTTCATGACCAGCGTACCGGTGCCCGTCACCTCAGCCGCCTGCGATGCGCCGCTGGCCAGACAGATGCCGAGAACCAAAGCTCCGGCAAGCCTCATCACACGATCATTCATCGGATACCGTCCTCCGCGCGGGGCGCTCGCCCGCGGCGAAGCGCCGAAGAGCAAGCCCAGAAAGGCAAACAGCGTGCCCGAATTACCGGACACGCTGCAAGTTTAGCATAAGCGGGACGCAGCGTAAGCGCGGCCCTTTATTGTGCGCGTTGCCCGAACAGAATCTTCCGAGCCTGTTCGGCTTCTTTGGTCTTGTCCCCAAGTGTGCCCTGGCGCAATTCGCGACCAAGGGAGAAGCCTCTCTTGACGGCCGGTCGGGCGCCAACCCGCTCGAACCAGTCTTTGAGGCGGGGAAAGTCTTCAAGCTGCTGACCCTGGTTCTTGTAAGGTACGACCCAGCACCAGCACGCTATGTCTGCAATCGAGTATCGCCCGGCGAGATAATCGCGATCCTTGAGGCGCCTGTTCATGACGCCATAGAGCCGGTTCACCTCGTTCGTGTAGCGGTCGATCGCATAAGGGATCTTCTCTTGTGCATACTGCCGGAAATGATGGGCTTGGCCCGCCATGGGGCCAAGCCCAGCCATCTGCCAGAACAGCCATTGGTCGACCTCAACTCTCTGCCGCTCACTCGCCGGGTAAAACTTCCCCGTCTTGCGGCCGAGATATTGAAGGATTGCCCCCGACTCGAAAATCGAGATCGGTTTTCCCCCTGGACCATCCGGGTCCACGATGGCTGGCATCCGATTGTTCGGCGCTATCCTCAGAAAGGACGGCTTGAACTGGTCGCCAACTCCGATATTCACCGGCCTGACCACATAGGGCAGCCTGCATTCTTCCAGCATGATCGATATCTTCCAGCCGTTTGGCGTCGGCCAGTAATAGAGATCGATCGGCTTCGGCCCACCCCGCGCCGCGGGAGAGGCCTTCCTGGTTGAGCGCTTGCCTGCCGCAGAAGGCGCGGCAGGCCGGCGATTACCGGTCACAAATCAGGCCGCCTTCTTCACCGCAGGCTTGCGCTTCGCGGCAACCTTCTTGGCGGCCGGCTTCTTCGCAGCCGGCTTCTTGGCGGCAACTTTCTTGGCGGCGGGCTTCTTCGCAGCCGCTTTCTTGGCGGCCGGCTTCTTCGCGGCCGTCTTCTTGGCGGCGGGCTTCTTCGCAGCCGCCTTCTTCGCCGCGGGCTTCTTCGCGGCGGGCTTCTTCACAGCCGCTTTCTTGGCGGCCGGCTTCTTCGCCGTGGTCTTCTTCGCCGTGGTCTTGGCGGCGAGCTTCTTCACAGTCTTCTTCGCAGCCGTCTTCTTGGCGGCGGGCTTCTTCGCAGCCGGTTTCTTGGCGGCGGGTTTCGCTTTAGCTTTCGTAGCCATGTTTCTCTAGCTCCTGATGTGCCGATATCGTTGGCGACAATCCATTGACTCGCAACGCACACACTTTTCTTGCGCCCTCGTACCCCTCAGGCGCGATGAATAATATGAGCGCGGTCAATGCCCTCCGCAACACAGTGTTGCATTTTTGTGCAAGCGTCGGCGCGCCACTCTCTGCCGAAAGTGGTTGACAAACGGTTCACAGGGAGCCGTGAAAAATTGATCAGCCGTCGGACGAAAGGCCCAATTTGCGCGCAAGGATTTCGTTGACGACTTGCGGATTTGCCTTGCCAGACGTGGATTTCATGACTTGTCCGACAAACCAGCCCGCAAGAGACGGTTTTTCTTTTGCCTGCGCAACCTTGTCCGGGTTCGCCGCGATGACCGCGTCGATAGCGGCCTCGATGGCGCCCGTATCGGTCACCTGGCGCAGACCTTCTTTTTCGACGATTTCGGCGGGGTCGCCGCCGGTTTTGTACATTGATTCGAAAATCTGCTTCGCGATTCGTCCCGAGATCGTGTTGTCCGAGATCAGATCGATGAGCTTTCCGAGGTGCTCCGCAGACACCGGAGAGGTCTCGATCGAGTGCCCTTCGCGGTTCAGCGCGCCGAACAATTCCACCGTCACCCAGTTCGACGCGAGCTTCGCATCGCGCCCCTTCGCCACCGCTTCATAGAAGTCGGCGGTCGCTTTTTCGCCGACGAGAACGGTCGCGTCGTAGGCTGAAAGCCCGAACTCGGACATCAGACGCGCCTTCTTGTCGTCGGGAAGTTCCGGCAGGCTCGCCTTGATCGCGTCGACGTCTCCTTGCGCGATTTCCAGCGGCAGAAGATCGGGATCGGGGAAGTAGCGGTAGTCATGCGCCTCTTCCTTCGAACGCATGGAGCGCGTCTCGCCCGCCTTCGGATCGAAAAGGCGCGTTTCCTGATCTATCTTTCCGCCCTCTTCGAGGATTTCGATCTGGCGGCGCGCTTCATATTCGATCGCCTGACCGATGAAGCGGATCGAGTTCACATTCTTGATCTCGCAGCGCGTGCCGAGCGGGCCGCCGGGGCGGCGCACCGAAACGTTAACGTCCGCGCGTAGCGAACCTTCTTCCATGTTGCCGTCGCAGGTGCCGAGGTAACGCAGGATCGTTCTCAGCTTCGTGACGTAAGCCTTTGCTTCATCGGCGGAACGCATGTCCGGCTTTGAAACGATTTCCATCAGCGCAACGCCGGAACGGTTGAGATCGACATGGCTCACCGACGGCCCGAGATCGTGGATGCTCTTGCCCGCATCCTGCTCGAGATGCAGGCGCTCGATGCCCACGATTTCCGAGCGGCCGCCCGCCAGATCGATCACGATTTCGCCCTCGCCCACGACCGGGTGCTTGAACTGCGAGATCTGATAGCCCTGCGGCAGATCGGGATAGAAATAGTTCTTCCGGTCGAAGATCGAGCGCAGGTTTATCTGCGCCTTGAGGCCGAGGCCCGTCTTCACCGCCTGCTCGACGCAATAGCGGTTGATGACGGGCAGCATGCCCGGCAGCGCCGCGTCGACGAGGCTCACCTGCGTGTTCGGCTCCGCGCCGAACGCCGTCGAGGCGCCGGAGAAGAGCTTCGCCTTCGAAGTCACCTGGGCGTGGACTTCGAGACCGAGAACGATCTCCCAGTCGCCGGTCATGCCCTTGATCAGATCTTCGTTACGGGGTTCGCGGTTGCGCATTTGGATCACGACCTCCACCAGACTGCCGGTTCGGCCTTGAACTGGGCCGCTTCCTCGAGCGCGTAAGCCACGCGGAACAAAGTTTCTTCGTCGAACGTCTTGCCGATGAGCTGAAGCCCGAGCGGCAGACCGTCGCTCGAAAGCCCGGCCGGCACCGAGATGCCGGGAAGGCCCGCCAGATTCACCGTCACGGTGAACACGTCGTTCAGATACATGGACAGCGGGTCGGCGGTCTTCTCGCCGATGCCGAAGGCTGCCGAAGGCGCCGTCGGCGTCAGCAGCACGTCGCACTTCGCATAGGCTTCCGTGAAGTCCCGCGCGATCAGCGTGCGCACCTGCTGCGCCTTCAGGTAGTAGGCGTCGTAATAGCCCGCCGAGAGAACATAGGTGCCGATCAGCACGCGGCGGCGCACTTCCGCCCCGAAGCCCGCCGCGCGGGTCTTCTCGTACATGTCGGTGATGTCCTTGCCCTCGACGCGGAGCCCGTAGCGGACGCCGTCATAGCGCGCGAGGTTCGAGGAACATTCGGCAGGCGCCACGATGTAATAGGTCGGCAGCGCATATTTTGTGTGAGGCAAGCTCACATCCACGATCTCCGCGCCCGCCGCCTTCAGCCACTCGATGCCGCGCGTCCAGAGCGCGTCGATCTCGGCTGGCATGCCGTCGACGCGGTATTCCTTCGGAATGCCGACGCGAAGCCCCTTCAGGCTCTGGCCGAGCGACGCTTCGTAATCGGGAACCGGGCGGTCGACGCTGGTCGAGTCCTTGTCGTCGTAGCCCGCCATCGAGCGCAGCATGATCGCCGCGTCGCGCACGTCGCGGGCGATCGGGCCCGCCTGATCGAGCGACGAGGCGAAGGCGACGACGCCCCAGCGCGAGCAGCGTCCATAGGTCGGCTTGATGCCGACCGTGCCGGTGAAGGCCGCGGGCTGGCGGATGGAGCCGCCCGTGTCGGTCGCCGTCGCGGCAAGGCAGAGCTTCGCCGCCACCGCCGCCGACGAGCCGCCCGACGAGCCGCCCGGAACGATCTTCGTCGCGTCGCCGTTGCGCCGCCACGGGTTCACCACCGGGCCGTAGAAGCTCGTCTCGTTGGACGAGCCCATGGCGAACTCGTCATTGTTGAGCTTGCCCAGCATCACCGCGCCGTCGTGCCACAGGTTCTGCGTCACCTGCGACTCGTAGGGCGGCTCGAAGCCGTCGAGGATGTGGCTGCAGGCGGTCGTCAGCACGCCCTTCGTGGCGAAGAGGTCCTTGATGCCGAGCGGCAGGCCTTCGAGCGCGCCGCCCTGGCCCTTGCCGAGCTTCAGGTCGGAGGCCTTCGCCATTTCGCGCGCCTGATCGGCCGTCACGGTCACATAGGCGTTGAGCGGCGTCGCCGCCTCGATGGCGCCGAGATAGGCGTCGGTGAGTTCGAGCGAGGTGAACTCTTTCTTCTTCAGCGCGTCGCGCGCGCCGGCCAGCGTCAGCTTGGTCAGATCGGTCATGATTTACTCCACCACCCTCGGCACGACATAGAAGCCGTCTTCGGAACCGAACGCGTTCTCCGTGACCTCCTTCTGGAGGTTGCCCGAGGTTACGACGTCGTCGCGCATCTTCATGGTCACGGCGACAGCGCTCGTCATCGGCTCGACACCATTGGTGTCGACCTCGCCCAGTTGCTCCACCCAGTCGAGGATGGAGTTGAGTTCGCCTGCGAGAGCCGAAAGCTCATCGTCCCGGACTGCGATCCGCGCAAGCCGGGCAATGTGCCGGACCGTGTTCTGATCGACCGACATAAGCCTGCCTTTGGTTATGGTTCGGAGATGGGCGGCCCGTTCCGGGCACCCTTGGCTGCCGACCCCGTATTGGAGAGGATTCGATGGGGCAACATAACAAAGCCGGTGCGTCAGGGGCAACGCCGCCGCCACTCTATATATGGAGATATGGGGAGGTTTATGGGGATATCATTGCGCAGTTTCGCTTCGCCGCCTATGTTCCTGACAAATAAGCGATTTTTGCGGATGGCCTATCCTTGAGCGACAATCTTAAGACCCTGAGCGAGTTGAAATCCGCCCTGAAGCGCGGCGAAAGGCTGATGGGCGTCGATCTGGGTTCCAAAACCATCGGCCTTGCCCTCTCCGACCTGTCGTTCACGGTGGCGACGCCGCTCGAAACGATCAGGCGCGTGAAGTTCACGGCGGACGCCAACCGCATGCTCGAACTCATCGCCCAGCATGGCATCGGCGGTCTTGTCATCGGCCTTCCCCTCAACATGGACGGCACAGAGGGCCCCTCCGCCCAGTCCGCCCGCGCCTTCATCCGCAATTTCGCAAAGCTCTCGCCCCTGCCGCTTGCCTTCTGGGATGAGCGGCTCTCCACCGCCGCCGTCACGCGAACATTGCTCGAAGCCGATACGAGCCGGGCCCGCCGCGCGGAGGTTGTCGACAAGATGGCGGCTGCCTACATCCTGCAGGGTGCGCTGGAGCGCATGCGGAATTTGTAAACGCACATTTTGTCACCCCGGGCTCGTCCCGGGATGACAACAAGCGTGGAACGGGGGACACGATTTGACCGACACTGCCGTACAGAAGCTTCCGCGCGAGCAGCGCATGCTGCTCCTCCTCGTCGGCAGTTCCCTCTTCATCAACAATTACGACCTCGGCATCTTCGCCCTCGCGCTGCCGCAGATTCAGGCGTCGCTCCACATCCCCGAAGAAAACCTCGGCCTCTATACCGGCATCATCCGCTTCGGCGTGCTGCTCGCCTTCCCCCTCGCCTTCATGGCCGACGTCATCGGCCGCCGGAAGCTGCTCCTCCTCACCGTCATCGGCATGACGCTCTCGACGGTGCTGAGCGCCTTCGCCCAGAGCGCGCCGCAATATCTCGTGCTGCAGACCTTCGCCCGCTGCTTCTCCTACGCCGAGGAAATGATCTGTTATGTGATCATCGCGGAAGAGATCGCGCCGCATCTGCGCGGCTGGGCGCTCGCCCGCCTCGCGGCCCTCGGCACACTCGGCTACGGGCTTTCATCGCTGCTCTATGGACAGATCGGCGCGCTGCCGCATGGCTGGCGCGACTTCTACCTGATCGGCGGGCTCGGCCTCATCGTCATCATGCTGGCGCGGCGGAGCCTCAAGGAAACGAAACGCTTCTCCGACCTCAAGGCATCGCGCGGCGCGACGCAAAGCTTCAGCGACCACCTGAAGCCCATCCTTTCCCTCGCCCGCGCCTATCCGGGCCGTTTCGTCGCGCTGGTCGGCACCACCGCGCCCTATTCCTTCGGCATCGCCGCCGCCTTCGCCTTCATCTCGAAGTTCCTGCAGGAGACCCACGGCTTCTCGCCCGCCCAGGTCGGCTATCTGCAATTCTTCGGCGGCACGCTTTCTATCCTCGGCTTCTTCGCCGCAGGCCGGGTCGGCGATTTCGCAGGCCGCCGCCTCGTGCTCGGCATCTGCATTCCGCTGGTCGTCGGCCTTTTCCTCGCCTTCTATCTCACCGGCAATCCCACGCTTCTCGTCGCCAGCTGGATCGGCTGCCTCTTCTTCTATTTCGCCTCCGAGGTCACGCTCTCGGCGATGGGCAGTGAACTTTTCCCGACCTCCTATCGCTCCACCTCATCGGCCGCGCGAGGTGTCATCAACACCGTCTCCGGCATTGCGGGCCTCGCCGCCGAAAGCGCCCTCTACGCCCTGGTCGGATCGCACGCGCTCTCGGTCATCATCCTTCTCGGGCTTGCGCCGCTCGCCATCATCCCGGTCATCCTCTTCCTGCCGGAAACCGCGCGCCGGTCCCTCGACGAGATTTCGCCCGAGGTCGAACTGGACGTCGAAACCGCGCCGACACCCTTCCCCTGAGGCTGGCCCTGAAGTTGGCCGCAAATACCTTGAGCGACGTGTAAAATCGGCTAGAAGGGAGAGACTCCGCTACACGCCCGGAAGAACAAGGCGGAGTGAGGAAACGCTCCCGCCATGCTCGCCATCCTGAACTCTCTCGTCCCCATCTTCCTCGTCATCGCGCTCGGCTTCACGATCCGGCGCAAGGGCTTTCCCGGCGAGGAGATCTGGCTGCCTCTCGACCAGCTCAACTACTATGTGCTGTTCCCGGCGTTGTTGCTGAGTACGCTGGCGACCGCCGACCTGCGCAGCTTCGACATCTGGCCAATGGCTTTCGCGCTGGCCTGCGGCATGTTTGCGATGGTCGGCGTGCTGATGCTCTCCAAACGCTTCCTGCCGGTCTCCGGCCCCGAATTTTCGAGCATGTTTCAGGCCGCCGCCCGCTGGAACAGCTTCGTCGCGCTGGCCTCCATCGCTTCGCTCTATGGCAAGCAGGGCGTCACCTTGGCCGCCGTCTCGGTTGCCGTTCTGGTGCCGCTGGCGAACATCCTCTCGGTCACGGTGCTCACGCGCTACGCCCTCAACCGCCGCGCAACCCCCGTCGAACTCGGCAAGCTGCTCGCAAAAAATCCGCTCATCCTCGCCTGTGCCGCCGGCATCTTCCTCAATGCGACGGGCATCGGCCTGCCCGGCCCCCTCGCCGTCACCGCGAAGATCATCGGCGAAGCCTCCCTCACCCTCGGCCTCATCGCCGTCGGCGCCGGGCTCCGCGTCAGCCATGTCTTCGAGGCGAAATGGATTGTCCTCTATACGAGCGCGCTGAAGCTCGTCCTCATGCCCGCCATGATGATGGGCTTCTGCTTCCTCTTCGGTGTCACCGGCCTTCCGCGCCTCGTCATCCTCATCTGCGCCGCCGTCCCCGGAGCAACATCGTCCTACGTCCTCGCCCGCCAGCTCGGCGGCCATATGGAACTGATGTCGAGCCTCATAACGGGCGGCACGGTGCTGGCCGTCGCAACGATGCCGCTGATGCTATGGATGTTCGGGTAACCACTGAGTTAGGCGCGAATAGACGATGAGCATTTTGGAATAACTTTTATGTCCCCAAAAAAGAAAAGCATCTGCGCTTGTTTTGCCTACATATTGGCACTCGCAAGTTGCGGACCCAATTTGGTCCCTATCGCACCGATAAGCATAGAAAGCTCAGAGGAGCGCACTAACGTGGACCTCAAAGCAGTGCACGATATCGCGTTGTCAGAAGGGTACCAAGCAGACTCAAATAGAATTGGCGATTATGAAAATAGCTTTTCTGGGCCCGGTCGGGTGGTAGCAAATTATGGTTTGTCGGCAGCACCTAATGTTGGGATGCTCGTGGTCCGAACGAAGGCAGATGTGTTGGACATATGGTTTATGGACGAACATTTGGTGCAACGGTTGAGCGGCTCCTCATGTCAGAAATACCTTCTCCTTCTACGCAAACTACAAAGAGAATTTGGCACTGATCGCCTCCATGCTGACCGCGAAAATTGTGACAGCTAGGGCTTTGCCCTAACGAGGGAACCGTCGGGCGACACGACTGGCCTCAGCCTGCCCAGCCTTATCGTCGTCATCGCGAGGCTGATCGGCGTTGCCTCCATCGTCCTCATCCGCCCTGCGCAGCCATTTCCCGGGAGCGACGTCCTCCTATGTCCTCGCCGGCCCGTCAGCGCCAGAAATAGGTAACCGCCGCCATCACCGCCAATCCAAGGGCCACGGCCCGATCGAGCCTCCACGACGCGGGTGCGATCTTCTGCGCCAGCACGACGATAGCGAGCCCGCCGATCATCAACGGGTTCATCACGCCACCAACGAAAAGAAGCGCCATCAGCGCGGCGCAGCAGCCGATGCAGAACAGGCCGTGCTCCGCGCCGGTCCGCAGCGTTCCGAGCCGATGCGGATGGCGATGGTCGGCCAGAAATTGCGCAGGCGACCTGCACCCGTCGAGACAGGCCGTCTTCAGCGGCGAAATCTCGAACAGAGCCGCGACAACCAACAGCGCCGCCTGAGCGCCGCGCGATTGCAGCCGCATATCGTCGTTGAGCCAGGCCTGACCGGAAAGGAACGCCTGCAGGAAAGCGGCGGCAAGGCTGAACCCCGCCCAGACGAGCACATACCCTGCCGCAAAGAGCAGTATCTCGTTCGCCGGATTTTTCGCCGGATAGCTGACACGCCGCAGCCGCGCGAAGAGCAGCAACATCGGCGCCGCGCTTGGCAGCATCATTCCGACCATCATCGTGATCCACATGGGCGCGAGCCACAAAAACGAAGCCCGGTCGAAACCCATGGGCATCGCCATGTCCGGCATGCCGTCCATCGCGGGCATGGACGGGCCGTAGACGAGATAAGCAGCGCAGAGAGCAACGACGACGCCAATACTCGCCGCGACGACCAGACGGTCCTGCCGCAGCAGACGCTCGACCAGCGCCGCCTCAGTGGCTGCCAGCCGAATGGATGCCCTCTCACTATCCGTCATTGTCAGGCCGCGGAAAGGTCAGCGAACGGGTCCGTTGCCGGTCCAGTGAACATCCGCCAGATGTCCGTGGCCCGCCGCCCAGTCGAGCGCAATGGCGGCGCCCGATGCGGTCTTCGTTGAGCTGCTGACGAAGTCGGCTTCGGTATATTCAAAACCCTGCGGCAGCGTCACGCGCGCGCGATGCGGTTCGCCGGTGACCGGATTCCTGATCGGTTCGTTCTGGACCGCGACGATATCGGGCACGCTGAATGAGCCGCTCATTTTCGCGCGGTCGACCCTGAACTCGATCGGCAGGAAAATCGGATCGTGCATTTTCGCAAGCGTCGCCGCAAAGACATTGAAGATCGTCGCGCCGGGCTCCGTCTCCGCGCCGCTCATGATCGTCAGAAGCGCCGCCCGCTGCGCCTCGCTCGCGCGCGCGTCTATGAAGGGTTGAGCTTCGCCATTGCCTTCATGAATGGCTTTGGGCCAGGCGAAAAGCCCGCCGAACCTGAGTCCATCGAGCTTCGTCTCGCCAAAATGTCCGCGCTCGATCTCAACCGCCGTGGACGCCCGGCAATTGCCATGCGTGGGCAAGGCATTGAACTGGCAAGGACAACCCCAGTCGCAATTGCAGGCCGAGATTTCGACGCCTTTGACGCTCCAGTCGATGTTTGGCATCTGCGCGCTCCATAAGTGATCTGACACATAGGCAGCTGCTACGCACGCAAGACGCAAATTCTAGACCGTAACGCACCCGACGTCATGCCGGCTCGAGCCCGTAGTGACGAAGCCTTTCAGCGGACGCACACAGGCGGCACTTCGATACCGAGGTCGTCATGCCGGACTTGATCCGGCATCCATCTTCCTTCCGCCACGCCGCAAAGATGGACCCCGGCTCAAGGCCGGGGTGACGGATCGCTTGAGGGGGCGTCCGGCAACGCTCACCGTTCCACCCGCGCCCGCTCCAGTATCGCCCGCTGATCGACACC
>JAJXZC010000737.1 GCA_021780275.1 Pseudomonadota bacterium | reverse complement strand
TGGCCTTTGAACGTGTCGATCACCCGGCTTTCCTGCCCGTAGGCCTTGACCACACGCTGCCCGGTGATGTTCTCTTCGATGGTGCCGTTCAGGTCGCCCAGCGCTTTCTGCTGGTCGCGGAGGCCTTTGAGCGTCTCGCTTTCCATCACGTCGAGCATTTCAGCGCGTTCTTCCGGAGAAAGCGCTTCCATCTCCCTGATGATTTCGGCGAATTCGCCCGACGGGGGCGTATTCGAATGACGCGATGTTTGCTTTGCGCTCTTGTCGTTGAAATCCTTTGGCATGTGTCGTGCTCCTTTTCTGTCGGGGGTTTTTGCTTACTGTTTCGGGCCTTGCGGCTTTTTGAAGGGGTTGGTTTTGAGGCCAGCGGGCGGCGCGATCTCGATGACCGATTCATAGCCTCTGAGGTGGGCGGCTAAGAGCAATGGAAACTTGTTGTATTGGCTGTTTGAAAGTTTCCCGATTTCCTTGGCCGTTTCCTTGATAACCGGGTGCGCGGCGTCGCCTTTGGCGTCGACGATGTACTTGATCATCTGACTCTGGGTCTGCATGGTGGCGAGCATTTCCGCCTCTTCTTCTCTTTCAGCCGCACTGGCCGCGCCGCCGAAAATATCCTTCAAAGCGGAAAGCTGTTCAATAGTCTCGCTGCAAAAGGCAGGGTCTTTCGCTCTCATATCTCTTGTTTCGTCGATCGTTCTCTGTTCGTAAAGATCCATGACGTTCTCGAGCAATGCGGGGGAGAGGGATTCAAGCATTTTGGTGACATCGTTAAAATCGGTGGCTTGCTCTATCCGAATGACGATTTGCTTCGCGGTCATGTTGTTGAAATCTTGTGCCATAATATAAAGGCTCCTTTTTGATTATGGTGTTTTGGTAAAGTGAATGGTTTCTTTTTAGCCCCGCAGTACGAAAAGTCAATACGTAAATATAAAATATGTATTTATTATTCACGTAATATTAAAAAAATTTCCGCGGGCGAAAAATGCGGTTCAATGCGGCCGGATGCGGATGAAATACGGCCGGATACAGGTTGAATATGGACAGATGCGGGCGGTATACGGTCAGATGCGGACATAAAAATCACGCTCTACGTAAAATAATTCAAGCCGCTTGCGGCGGGCGGGGGACGGTTTTTTCAGCGGGTAAAGTCGTCCAGATTCGCGCGGCGATGTTTTTGAACGTCTCTTCGATGGCGGCGTTTTTCAAGGTCGCACCCGCGTCCGAAGCGACACGCACGTCGGCGTGCAAGGGGATCTCGCCGAGGAACGGCACGTTCATTTTTTCCGCCGTCATGCGCGCGCCGCCGTGGCTGAAAATGTCTTCGCGGTGGCCGCAGGAGGAACAGACGTGATAGCTCATGTTCTCGATGATGCCGAGCACGGGCACGTTCACTTTCTTGAACATCAACAGGCCTTTCGTCGCTTCGCTTAAAGCTACGTCCTGCGGCGTCGAGACGATCACCGCGCCGGAAAGCGGCACGTTCTGCACGAGGCTGAGTTGCGCGTCGCCGGTGCCGGGCGGCAGATCGATCACCAGCACGCCGAGATCGCCCCACGCGACATCGCGCAAAAGCTGCTGTACCGCCGCGTGCACCATCGGCCCGCGCCAGATCACCGGCGCCGTTTCTTCAACGAAAAAGCCCATAGACATGAGCTTCAGCCCGTGTTTTTCAGGCGGAATGATAAGGCCTTCACCGTTCGTTTCCGGCCTTTCGCGCACGCCCATCATGCGCGGCTGCGATGCGCCGTAGATGTCGGCGTCGAGCAATCCCGTCGTCTTGCCCATGGCTTTGAAGGCATGCGCGAGGTTGGCCGCCACGGTCGATTTGCCGACGCCGCCTTTGCCCGAAGCGACGGCGATGATGTGTTTTACCTGCGGGGCGACGGGGCGTGTCGATGTCTTTTGCAGCGGCTGTCTGGACTGCATCTGCGGCGGCGCCTTTCTTTCCGCCGTCAGCACGGCGCTCACGGAGGCGACGCCATCGATTTTTTTCACCGCGTCTTCCGCCGCCCGCCGGACGGGTTCCATGCGCTTTGCGTCGGCGGGGTCGATCTCGATGGCGAAAACCACTTTCCCCGCGTCGATCGCGATGCCGGAAACCGCTTGCGGCGCAAGGTCTTTAACCGATTTCAGTCTGTCAAGCACGGTTTCTGCTGTCAGGGCAGGCATATTTTTTTGCATGTTCTTTCTTTATATCCATGGGTGTACTAAGATGCTTTATAACGGTTTTGGTATGCCATAACAAGGGCGAAGTCTATGACGTGGGATGACGAGAATAAAAAAGACGGCGATAACAAAGGCGCACGCGGGCCATGGGGTGCGCGCGGGTCTGATGACAACAAGAAGCCGCAAGGCGCGTGGGAGCCGCAACACCAAGCCAGCGTATCGGATCTCGACGATCTTCTGCGTCAGGCGCACGGCAAGTTCGGCGGATTTTTCGGCGGCGGCGGCGCGCCTTCGCAGGATGGAAAAAAAGGCCTGGGTTTGCTCTTGTTGCTGGTGCTGGCCTTGTGGCTGGGCACGGGCTTTTACCGCGTGCAGCCGGGCGACAACGCCGTCATCCTGACCTTCGGCAAGTGGACGGAGACGCGCGCCCAGCCAGGCCTTGGCTATCATATTCCGTGGCCGGTGCAGACGGTCATTCCCGTCGATGTCGCTTTCGACCGCCGTATCGAGATCGGCGGCAGCCAGTCCGCCGACCAGAGCGGCGACGCAAACGCGTCTCCGGCCGGACGCATGCTGACCGGCGACGAGAACATCGTCGATGTCGATTTCGTGGTGATGTGGCGCGTGGGCAATGCCGAGGATTATCTCTTCCGCATCCGCGATCCCGACAAGACCGTGCGCAAAGTGGCCGAAAGCGCGATGCGTGAAATCATCGGACGGTCGGACATTCAGGACGTTCTGACCAACGGGCGCACCAACATAGAAAACGACACCAAGGCACTGATGCAGAAGATGCTCGATGAATACCATTCCGGCGTGGTCGTCAACAGCGTGCAGTTGCAAAGCGTCAACCCGCCGCCGGAAGTGATCGACGCTTTCGACGACGTGCAGCGCGCGCGAGCCGACATGGCGCGGGAAAAGAACGAGGCGGAAACCTACAGCAACAATATCCTGCCGGTGGCGCAGGGCCAGGCGCAGAAGATCGTGCAGGATGCCGAAGCCTACAAGGCGGCGACGATCGCCAAGGCCAAGGGCGACGCTTCGCGCTTCACGGCGGTCTACGACGCCTACCGCAAGGCGCCCGCCGTCACTGAAAAACGCATCTACATCCAGACGATGGAAGACGTCATGAAAAGCGGGCGGAAGGTGCTGATGAGCAACAGCAAGGGCGCCGCGATCATGCCCTACATGCCGCTCGGAACCCTGCCGTCGGCGCCGCCCGCGGATGCCGCGGCGTCACAGCAATAGATTTCGGGAGCTTTCGACATGCCTAAAAAACAGCTTTTCATCCTGATCGTCGCGCTGACGGCCCTGATCGTGCTGACGCAGTCGGTCTTCATCGTGCCGCAGACCGAGCAGGCGCTGGTGTTGCAGTTCGGCGATCCGGTCGCGCATTACAAAACGCCCGGGTTGAAGTTCAAGCTTCCCTTCGTGCAGGACGCGATGTTTTTCGACAAGCGCATCCTCGACGTCTACACGCCGCCGGAAGAAGTCATCCTCGCCGATCAGAAACGCCTCGTC
>JAJXZC010000691.1 GCA_021780275.1 Pseudomonadota bacterium | reverse complement strand
TATTTGCTGACGGATCGGGCCCAGGCCAGATTCCTCCAATCGGTCCGAGGAGCTCGATGACGAGGGCGCTTCCGCGTCGGCTGGAAACATCTCCTCAATGACGACGCGGCCGCGATCTCCGACAAGTCGCAACACGTTTGAGATCTGCAAGTCGTTTATTCGTTGGATGAGGCGTGCGAATAAGAGCATGCTGGTTATTATAAGTAAGCCCACCAGCAACATCGAAAGCGCCGGAGTCGCGCCCGAGCCGCCTCTGTCGACCCAGCAAAGCGTGAACAAAGCATAAATGAAGGCCGCCGCAAACACGCCGAGGGAGTGGAACAGGAGCGGGTCGCGCGCGAACCAAAGCACCAGACGCGGCGAATATGCGATGGCGCTGAACTGCACCATGACGCACGCCATGGCGAAAACAATCCCGCTCAGCGCCATCATACCGGACGAGGCGGCCGATAAATAGGCTTGAGCCGAACTCACGGAGATCGCCAATTCGAAGTGCTGCAGGTAGACTTTCTCCAGCCTCGGCACAAACAGGCCAGCCGCAACGGCGCCGCCAACGTAATACATCGGGATGATCCAAATTGGCATTGCGAGGCCCTCTACTTCGGCGTCCAGCACGGCGCCACGACATGCTTAAATGGAAGCCCACGCCCGCGTCGCCGCCGCGCGTTGTCGTGACCGGGCGGATCGCAATCGAAACGAGCGGCGCTGCGTTACATCCCTCCGCGGGGCGCAGCGGTGGTTGATGCGTTGTAAGCGTCGACCGCCTCTCCGACAGTGCGAAACATGAACTCCTCGCCGATCAGGTCCATCAGACCGAAACGTCTGAACTTATCCTTCACCGGCCCCTTGATCTCGGCGAAGGCAAGTTTCACTCCGGCCGTTTTCAATGTGCTTTCAAGCTCAACGAGCGCGTCGGCGGCTGTGATGTCTATGCTTGTAACTGGCTCGGCGGCGACGACGAGCCAGCGAACGGGGGAAACGGCGCTTTCAACCGCGGCGAGCGCGCTCTGTCTGAAGAATTCCGCGTTTGCGAAGAACAGCGGCGCGTCCCATCGCAGCAGCACAAGCCCTGGCTCCTGCCGCGCTCCAGGATGGCGCGAGACGTCGTGATAGCCCCGCAACCCCTCGACGCGTCCAAGAACTGCCGAATACGGTCGCCAGGCGTCCCAGAGAAACTCGAGCACCGCAATCACGACGGCGATGCCGATGCCGGGAATGACGCCGAACGTCGCCACTGCGGCGAAACAAACAATCGAAAGCCAAAATTCCCACGGATTAACGAGAAGCAACCGGCGCAGGTCGGTCACGTCGAAAAGACTGATCGCCGAGAGCAGGACAATCGCGGCCAAAGCCGCGTCGGGCGTGCGCTCCAACCAGGGCGGCGAGACGAGAAGAAGAAGGGCGACCACGATGGCGCCGACGACGCAGGTCATTTGCGTCTTCGCGCCGGCCGCCGCCGCGACGGGCGTGCGCGAGCTACTGCTGCTGACGGGAAATCCCTGAAAGAGTCCGGCAGCCACGTTCGCCGCCCCCAGCGCGATCATTTCCTGATTGGCGTCGACGGTGGAGTTCTCGCGGCTGGCCAGAGCGCGGGAAAGCACGCTCGTATCCGCAAACGCCACCAGCGCCGCCGCGCAACCGCCTGCGACGACGGGAGCCACGTCCTCGAAGCGGATGAGCGGAACCGAGAAGCGCGGCAAGCCCCCTGGTATAGCCCCGAAAACCGAAACGCCGGCGCGGCGGTCGAGATCCCAGGCTATGACGGCGAGGGTCGCAACGCCGACCCCTATCAGCGCCCCTGGCAGCCCCGCACGTCGTCGCAGGATCCCGACGACAAGCAGCGTTCCGACCCCTATGAGGAAGGTTGCGGCGTTTCCTTTCCCATCCAGGATCGCCCGCGCGAGCGCCCATAATTCGCGCAGCGGGCCGCCGCCTTCGAGCTTGACGCCGCAAAGCTTGGGCAGCTGCGCGATGACGATCGCGACGGCGATGCCGTTGATGTAGCCGTAACGAATCGGTTTCGACAGAAGCTCCGTAACGAAGCCAAGGCCCGCGAACCCCGACGCGACGCTCACGGCGCCGGCGATGATCGCCATCGCGCCCGCCAATTGCATGGCATATGCGGAGTTCTCTGCTGCGAGCGGCGGAACGACGCTGAGAATGAGGCCGACCATCGCCGAATCCGGGCCGAGCACCATGATGCGGCTTGGTCCGAATATGGCGTAGACGATCAGGGGCGCGATCGTCGCGTAAAGTCCACAAACGCCAGGGAGTCCGGAGGCGACGGCATAGGCTAGCCCGACCGGCGCCAGCATCGCCGAAAGCACGAGACCCGCCGCAAGGTCGCTAAGCAGCCACGCCGCCCGGTAATTGCGAAGCAATTTCAGGCCCGGCATAAACTGAAGAATCGCGCGCGTCGCGGCGGCGTCGATGTTCACACCCAAGGCGCGGCCTCCCTGCGCTGCGACGAAGATCGGCTGATTTGCTCGTCGTGTCGAAACGGCGGCGCCGGTCAACCGTCAAGCGCCGCGAGTCCGTGAGCCTACCCGATCGGCGACGAGCAGCAATCGTATAGCTACCGCTTTGCGCCGCGCGGTACGCGAAGGTGACTTCGCAGCGCTGAATAACAAGCAGGAGTCGCTATTACTGTCAAACTAGGCTCTCTAAACACGCGAGCAACCACGGGAGAGCGACGTCATCGAAGCGCTCCGGGGACTCGGAGAAAGAGACACCTTCAAAGTTCTGGCGCAGCTTCGATTTCGCCGACGCGGATCGCACGCACGAAGGCGCGATAGTCACGCTGGTTCTGATCTGCGTACTCGACCGCAAACTCGCACACGGCTTCGTCGAAGGTCGCGTTCGAGCCCATGTAGCCAGCGATCGCGGCGGGATCTCCGGACCGCGCATGGGATCTCGCCAGCGCCCACGCGCAGAGCTTGCCGTATTGGCGAAGCACGCCGGGGTCCCAGTCTTCAAGCACCGCCGATAACTTAACATCGCGAAGCTGGCGCACATAAAAATGCAACTTGTTTACGCCGCGCCCCCAACCCAGAAATATATCGCTTGCCGCCTGCATCAGGCGTTGCCCGGCGACAACCCTCTCGCCATGATTCGAATAGGCGCTCTTGCCTGCATAGGGCTCGAGCACCGATTGGCGCGCTTCTTTAATCTGGAGAAAGATCGGATCGTTCTCCGAGGCCATGAAGAGGCCGACTGAGCAACGCGTCCCGACGCTGCCGACGCCGACGACCTTCATGGCCAGATCCACGAACTGGTACCGATCGAAAAGCACCCGCACATGTTCAGGCAGCGACCGGCGATACTCGGCAATCGCTTCCGAATAACTGGAGCGCAACCCCGGCGCCTGTTCCGCGGTCGGATGGAAGATTAACGGCGGCTCGTCTTTTATTTTCGGATCGGCGCCTACATGCTCAACAAGCTTGGGGAACAGCACCTCGGGCGCGCTCTTGCGGCGCGCCTGATCCACCCTTCCCTCGATTCTCTCAACGTACTCCTGCGACGGAGCGGATTTGAGGACGCTCTCCAGGTCGATCCTGTCGTACCAGACATCGAGCGCGCGCATGGCGGCATAGTCGGTCATATGCTCGCGGTAGGCTTGCACCGCGTCTGTCGCCGCCTTGGCCGCGTCGCTTTCGAGGAAATCGAGATGTTTGGCGGCGATTACAATGC
>JAJXZC010000784.1:1494-3691 GCA_021780275.1 Pseudomonadota bacterium | reverse complement strand
ATGCCCGAGTTCCTTGCGCTTCGCGTCGCCCATCGCGACGATCTGCGCGGCATCCGCCTTGTCTGTCGCGAATGAAAGCAGGGCTTCGTCATCATCGGCCCAGAGGGCAGCGCTGATCTGCGGCGCGGCTTCGGCGAAGGTTCCCTTTTTGACAGCGGCGGCAAGCGCGGCAGCGGTCTGCTCGACCCGCGACGGGTCCGGCAGCTTTGCGTCGGCGGTATAGGCGAGGTCGAAGCGGCGGGCGACGCGGGCCGCATCCCTCAACGCATATTGCTTCAGCCTTTCGCGTTCGGGCGCGGCAGCGTCATCCGGCGCGGAGACGAGCTGGGGCACGATCTCCACACGATAGCGCGACTTGAGTTTCGTCAGCAGCTGAACGGCCAGATGGCTGTAGGAATCGTCGGCCTGATGGAAATAATAGACCGTCGGCTTCGCGCCCTTGAGCTTGCGACGGAACGCATGAATGGCGCGGCGCATATTGCGCAACGTGTGGCTTGTGAGAAACGTCGTCACGAGCCGCATCAGAAAGATTTTCATGGTCGTTTCCCTAAATCCTGGTCGTGATTTTAACAGCTTTTTGTGCGCTGTTGACGGTTTGATAAAGTAGTGACACTATTTGTGTCAATATATGGCGGTGAACGCGCCTGGTCAAACGGGGAGAAAGCACATGAAAATCCTGAGAACGCCTGATGCTCGCTTTGAAGGATTGGCGGATTACCCGTTCAAGCCGCATTGGACGGAAGTGCCTGCGGGGGATGGAAAAACCTTGCGAATTCATGCGGTTGACGAGGGGCCTCGCGATGCGGCGCCTGTTCTTCTTATGCATGGTGAGCCGTCATGGTCCTATCTCTATCGTCACATGATCCCGGGCCTTGCGGCAGCCGGGCATCGTGTGGTCGCGCCAGATCTCGTCGGCTTCGGCAAGTCGGACAAGCCGAGCGAACAGGATGACTACACTTACGAGGGGCATGTCGCATGGATGAGCGCCTGGCTTGTCGCCAATGATCTCAAGGACATCACGCTCTTCTGTCAGGACTGGGGCGGGCTTATCGCCCTGCGCCTTGTCGCTGCCTTTCCGGAGCGTTTTGCACGGCTTGTAATTGCCAATACGGGCCTGCCCGTCGGCACGGGCCGGACGGACGCCTTCCAGCAATGGCTCGACTTCAGTCAGAGCGTGCCGGAATTGCCGATCGGCGAGATCGTGAGCATGGGAACCATACGCGGGTTGAGCGATGCCGAAAAAGCGGCCTATCTCGCACCCTTCCCGGACGAGACCTACAAGTCCGGCGCGCGGCGTTTCCCGGCCCTTGTGCCGATCACGCTGGAACATGGGTCGGTCGAGGAAAACCAGGCGGCCTGGAAAGTGCTCGAGGCATTTGAAAAGCCGGTACTCACTGCCTTCAGCGATGGCGACCCGGTATCGAAGGGCGGCGAGCGCGTCTTTCAGGAACGCGTGCCGGGCGCCAAAGGCCAGCCGCATGTGACGATTGCTGGCGGCGGACATTTTCTACAGGAGGACAAGCCGGAGGAGCTCGTCACCCTGATCGATAATTTCATCAAGAAGACATCCTGAAAAAGAAGGGGAGAAAGAATGAACTACGAAATTGCCGTCTATCCATCGCATGAAAAACTTATGGAACTTGCGGGCTCGCAGGACAAGAGCCCTGTCGTCATGCTCAACCTGCTGAAGTTCCGTGAGGTTGCGGAATATAAGGATGGGCGAGACGAAAAGATCAGCGGTCGCGAAGCTTACATGCGTTATGGAGAAGCCATGCGCGGCATCGTTGAGGCGGGTGGCGGACGCATGCTGATTTCCGCCGATCTCAAGGACGTGGTGATCGGCGAAGTCGGCGATCTCTGGGATGTCGTTGCCATGGTCGAATATCCTTCCGCCTCGGGCTTCTTTGCGATCGCGGCCTCACCGGAAGTCGCCGAGATCGGCGTCCATCGCGAGGCGGGTCTTGCCGGACAGCTGCTCATCCGCTCGACGTTGAACAACGCTGTTTGAAGGAGGGGGCGATGAGTGAGCATCAGCCTTCACGCATCGCGACCGGCGCCATTGCGCTTCTCGGGGTGCTTAATCTGGGGCGCGGGTCGATCCATCTCTTTGCGCCGCATGGCGGCCTGACGGAAATTGCAGGGATCGATCTGTCGCAAGGCAAGGACATCATCCTTTTCTTTATCGGTGCGGTCGGCG
>JAJXZC010000784.1:0-1484 GCA_021780275.1 Pseudomonadota bacterium | reverse complement strand
CATACATGGCCTCAAACGCCGGGCTGGCCCACGCCACCTTTCTGTCCTGTATCTTGACCACACCCATCAACTCGTTGTTAAGCATGGCTCGCTGTTCCGCCAGCGCTTGCTCCAGATCACGCTGGGTCTGCTCGATCTTTTTATCGCCATTCGGCATCGCGCAATGGTCCTGCCGCTTTTGCTGATCCATTGGGTGGGCATGGCGTTGGCAGTCTTTCTCTTCTTCATCCAGCGGCCCTTGCCCGTTATGCCGCCCGGGCAATACGGCGCTGTCGCATCAATCGTGATTTTCGGTATCATCGCCATTCGTGAACTGTTGTTGAGGAATGGGCGTGAGAATGACTGAAAAATCTGTCGTGCAGCTGGATGGACGCCGCGCGCGTGGCGTCGAGAGCCGCCGCCGGATCGTTGCGGCCATGTTGGAGCTGATCGGCGAGGGACAGGTTTCGCCGGGTGCCGAACAGGTGGCGGCACGCGCAGAAGTCGGATTGCGCACGGTCTTTCGTCATTTCGATGATATGGAAAGCCTCTATCGCGAAATTTCGGCACTTATGGCAAGTGAGCTTATGCCGATTACGACAGCGCCTTTTCCGGATGGAAATTGGGAAGAGCGCATTGCCGACCTCGTGGCGCGACGCGGGCGCGTTTTCGAAAAGATGATGCCTTTCAAGATTGCCGCCGATGTGCATCGCCACCGCTCCGATTTCCTCAATCAAGAGCATGCCGAAGTCATCAAGATGCAGGGCCAGACCCTGGCCGCGGCTCTGGGACATAAATACACGCTTGAGCCGCTGAAATTTGAAGCGCTCAATCTGGTAATGAGTTTCGACGCCTGGCGTCACCTGCGCCTCGATCAGAAACTCACCGTGCCGCAGGCGAAGAAGCTTCTGATGATCTCGGCCGAGGCGCTGCTGCGCGACGAGCCCGGCTGGCAGGCAAAATAAAACCCGCGCAACCGGTGAGCTGCGCGGGTTCGATTTTCAATCCTGAAAGGATCAGGCGGCGAGGAGACCTTCCAGACGCTTCTGGATAATCGTCTTGGCTTCCGCCATCATGCCGTCGATGAGTTCCTTGCAGGTCGGAATGTCGTGGATGAGACCCGCGACCATGCCGCAGCTCCAGGCGCCTGCATCCATGTCGCCTTCCTGCATGACGCGCGGATAGACACCGCCGACGAGTTCGCGGATATCCTCAATACCGAGGCTCGCACCCTTCTCGCGCTCGATCTCGACGATCTTTTCCACTGCCGGGTTGGCAAGCACGCGTTCGGTATTGCGCAAGGGGCGCATGATGAGGCGCGTGTCGAGTTCGGAAGCGGCGATGAGCGCCTTCTTCACGTTTTCATGCACAGGCGCTTCTTTGGTTGCGATGAAGCGCGTGCCCATGTTGATGCCATCGGCACCGAGCGCGAGGGCTGCAACGAGCTGCGAGGCTGTGCCCATGCCGCCGGAGGCGACGAAGGGGATCTTCAGTTCTTCAGCCGC
>JAJXZC010000720.1 GCA_021780275.1 Pseudomonadota bacterium | reverse complement strand
ATCGTCTTCAGGCCATTCCATATTTTCACGAGAGTTCCCCCGAGGTTTGTCGGTCGGTCCGAGATTAGCCTGGATCAGGCGCGGCATGGAACGTCGATTCCGGGCAGCACGAGCTGCGTCTGCGTCACGACAGCGGCGAGCTTCCCGCCGGCGCGGCTGATCTTCGTCTGCCAGACCATGACCTTGCGGCCGCGGTGCAGAGGTGTGCATTGCGCCTGCGCCATTTCGCCCAGCGGAATGGCGGCAAGGAAATTGGTCTTGCTCTCGACGGTCGTCGTCGATGCGCCCTTCTCGAGATTGAGAACGGTGCCCATCGCGCCAAGCGTGTCGGCGAAGGCCATGATGGCGCCGCCGTGAAGGATGTCGGGGACGGTGCACAGCTCCTTGCGCACCAGGAGGTGAGCTTCGATGCAATCGGGACGCGCCGAAATGAGCTCGATTCCGAGCAATTCGGCAAAGGGGAGCGGCGTCCCGCGCAGTGCTTCGATCCATTCCTCGGACATCGTCGTGGCCTCGCCTGTCTTGTGTGAGCGGATGGATCAGAGATAGGCGCTCGGATGCGCCCGCATAAGGGCCAGATCGCGAAAGATTGACGGTGCCACTTTCATTCCCAGCGTTGGCCATCTTCTCGTCATCTTCCCGTCACTACCTAGGTGTCGTTGCGTAAACGAAGCGGTCACACAACTCGACGGAATTCCCCATGACGCATGCGCCATCTGCACCCAGACTTGCTTCAACACCCGGGACCAACGGGTACCTGATCGGGTCGCCGGTTCGCTGGCGGCGCGGCCCTACCGGGAAGACGGCGGAAGGCCCGACCGAGTGCCCCCCAAGCTCCGTGCGCATCGCCGGACGCCGTCTTCCCGGAACCTGGCCGGAAAGCTGGCCGGACATTCGAATGAATGCCTCTGACTGCGCTCGCGTTCAGTCGCGCGGCGTTCCTTCGGCGAAACGGATTGGACATTTCGAACGATGGGAAGCCTGCCAATGTCGGAAGATATCGCTCTCTCACCCACGCCGCCGGCAATCCTGAGCGGCGCGTTCGATCGTTCGCGCCCGATTCCGACGCTTGGTGAAGTGTTCGAGTCGGACGAACTCAGCCGCGCGCTGCTCGAAGCGGCGCGCTGGCCACAAGGGCCGGAGTGCCTCAACTGCAAGGCGCTCGGCGCTGCCTGCCGTCTGACGACGCGTCCGGGCCTTTGGACCTGCAAAGCCTGCCGCCGTTGCCAGTACAGCGTCACCTCGGGGACGCCGCTTCACGGTACGCGCGTCACGCTTTCGGCCTGGGTCGTGCTCTTCCACATGCAGGAAATTCGCCGTCAGCGGCCCAGCGTCTCCCAGGTGAGCCGCAAGCTCGGCGTCAGCTACCTGACGGCGAAGAGCATGCTGAAGCGGCTGGATGATTTGCGTGCGAAGATGCCGGACATGGCCGATCGCTTGAGACAGCAGCTCGTGGAACTGTCCGGCGTTCGGAGTGCTCCCATGGGCGCGCGACCCGCATCGGCTGCATCGTCCGGCTAGAAACGCGCCTTCGCGTCAGGCGTCGAACGCATCCTGGAGTTCGGCCTTGCCGAAGGTCGAGCGCAGGAAGCTCATGAGCTTGGGGAGCTCCACAGGCTTCGGAAAAGCCATGACGGCGCCGCAGTCGGTGCTGATCGCGTGCTTCAGCGAATCCGTGTCTCCCGTCATCAGGATGATCACCGCGCGATGATCGAGGTTGCGCGCGGCGTCGGCAACGCGGACGCCATCCCATCCTGGCATGTTGATGTCGAGCATCATCAGACGCGGACGATGCTGTGCGATCATCTCGACGGCGTGGAGGCCATCATGCGCCCTGATCACCGAAAAGCCGGCATTCTCCAGAAACTCGCTCATTTCGGAGAGCTGTTCGGGATCGTCGTCGGCGACGAGTACGGTGGCCTGCATGATGCGGATCACTCCTGTTTCGAGCTCTACATGCAGACCTATGAGGCGCTCGCCCTCCTTAACAGGGCGTAAATTTCACGTCGCGGCTGTCATCAGATTTGTGATGTTTTGTCGTTCGAGCGCGTCTGAGTGAGCAGACTTTCAAGCTCGCCGGGTTTGATCGGCTTGCGGAGGATACCGGAAAGACTGATTCCATAAGCCTCGGACAGCGCGCGCGCACTGGAAATCAGCGACGAGTCCGCGGTCGACACGATGATCACCGTCAGATCGCCCTTCCGTTCATATCCCTGGATCACACGCAGCGCCTCGAAGCCGTCAAGACCCGGCATGTGCAGGTCGAGGATGAGAAGTTCCGGCGCGATGGCGGAAAGCAGCGGTTCGAATTTCGATCGCCCCGCGCGGGTTCGCGCTTCATAGCCATGGCGTGCAAGGGCCTCGGCGCATTCATCGGCGAAGGCCTCATCGTCATCATAGATCAGCGCCCGGGGCGGGCGGGGGTTCTGCATATCCATGATCATTGCTCGCGAGATGTCTTTCCGATGAACCAATCTGCCGGATGAGCGGACGAAGTTGCGCGCGATTTTGTGTGATTATGCGCCGTCAGCGGCTCGTGCACTCAACTCACCAGGGTCGGCACGCCACATTTCGCACCGGTCACGGCCATGTCCAGCACGCCGAGTTTGAGCCCGAGCACCGTCAGCAGCGAATTGACCGGCGCATCGAGAAGCGACAACGCGGATACGACCTCGCTCGTGACCGCCGAGACAAGGGTGTCGAGCAGGCTCGCATTGACGACGCCGAGCAGCGTCGTGCTGGTCTGCAAAGCGCCGGGGCCGTAGGTCGAGATGATCTGGCCGTCTTCACCGCTCGGGACCGATTTGATCGTTTGCGCCGCGATGTCGCTCGAGGAGAAGTCGCGGTCCTCAGGGCCGTGGCCGGCCACTGTCGCGGCGCCGCTGGCGTTGATCTGCGCGACCGGAACGCCAAGCAGCTTGATGGAAGCGATGGTTGCCGGCGTGACGGTGGGCGAGGTCGAGAAGTCGGAAAGGGCCGCGTCGGAGACCGTTCCATATTGCAGGTCCGCGGCGCCCGACGTTCCCGTCAGCGTCACCATCTGGTCGGACGTGCAGGGGATCGCCTTGATGGTTGCATTGCCCTTGGCGGCGGCAAGATAGATCGGCACGTCGATACTCGTCGCGGTCAGCGTCGAGAGAAGCTGAGTGACGGAAGTATCTGCCAACTTGAGATCGATGGCGAGACGCACCTGGGCGGTGTCGATCGATGTGCCGACGGGACCTGTCGCCATCTGCATTCCTTCTCCGACGGCAAGACGTATCTGCACGGTGCTTCCGGTGAGCGGAATGGTGATGCCGCTGTCGAGATTCAGCACGGTGCCCGCGCCGGCGGCGCGCGCCGTCGAGGCGACAATTCCGAACAGGTCAAGGAATGGGCTGTTGACGCTTCTGGTTCCCACGACGCGGTCCGTCAGCGAGGGAGCCGATATGACGCTGCCGAGTTTGAGCGTGGTCCCGGCCGGTGCCTGGCTCGTCAAGGCCTGGATCGCGGCGGTCGCATTCGAGAGATCGCCGGTCGCATCGCCGTTCCCGCTTTGCAGAACCTCAAGGGAGGCGGCCAGAACCTGTCCGACCGTGACGTCGGTGTTGAGAAGATCGCCATAGGTACTGCTTGAAGAGACGCCGGCCTCTGTCGCCAGCGCGTTCATAAATCCGAGTGCGCTGACATTGGTATCGAGGAGACCCTGATAGTCG
>JAJXZC010000150.1 GCA_021780275.1 Pseudomonadota bacterium | reverse complement strand
CCTTCGAGCTTGAAGTCGTCATAGGTGAAATCGAAGATCGACTTCACATCGGGATTGATGCGCATCTTCGGCAAGGGCTTCGGCTCGCGCGAAAGCTGCAGGCTCGCCTGGTCGAGATGGTTCGAATAGAGATGCGCGTCGCCGAAGGTGTGGATGAACTCTCCGGCTTCGAGCCCCGTCACCTGCGCCACCATCATGGTGAGAAGCGCATAGGAGGCGATATTGAAAGGCACGCCGAGGAAGATGTCCGCCGAGCGCTGATAGAGCTGGCAGGAGAGCTTGCCCTCGGCGACATAGAACTGGAACAGGCAATGGCAAGGCGGCAGCGCCATGTGATCGACATCGGCGACATTCCAGGCCGAGACGATGAGACGCCGCGAATCCGGGCTTTTCCTGATCTGCTCGATCAGGTTCTTGATCTGGTCGATCTTCTCGCCGTTCGGCGCGGGCCACGATCGCCACTGATGACCATAGACGGGCCCCAGATCACCCTTCTCATCGGCCCAGTCGTCCCAGATGCCGACGCCATTCGCCTTCAGATAGGCGATGTTGGTGTCGCCCGCGAGGAACCAGAGCAACTCGTGAATGATGGATTTCAGATGCAGCTTCTTGGTCGTGACCATCGGGAAGCCGTCGGCGAGATTGTAGCGCGACTGCCAGCCGAAGGTGCTGAGCGTGCCCGTGCCGGTGCGGTCGGTCTTCTTGACGCCGTGGTCGCGCACGTGGCGCATCAGGTCGAGATACTGCTTCATCGGCTTCGCTCCGGGGATTCGTATTGGAAGCTTACAGCGCGCGCGCCTTCAGCGCATCGCCGCAGACGGCCTATCCACAGACAATTTCAATTCTCGATTTCAACTCGCCCGATTCCATCGCGAATCGGTGCAATACCCTGATTTCAGGCGCTTTTTTGCACGAATCTGGGACTCGAGTCGAAAGCGCAGCCCTAAGCGCGCATCGCGCGAGGCGTCCTTTATTTTCGGATGAGGAACGCCTATATAAGGCCTGTCAGCTTCGGCTGACTATGGTGATAAACGGGCTACATAATAAGCCATTCGGACCCGGGGGCGGTACCCGGCGCCTCCACCAATTATCTCCCCGTCGTGGCGGGAATTCTTGGGGGCGAACTAGGATCGACGAGGGTGTAAAAGTAGTTCTTTTGCCCGGCATGGTTCCGCCGTCATCGGGCCGTTTTATAGTTGCCAACGACAACTATGCTGAGGTTGCCGTCGCTGCGTAATGCAGTGCCAGCACTTCGATTGAAGTCCTTGACTTTAGCCGGTTAAGGCGGGGTTCGGGGGTACCTGGCAACAGAAACCCCCACTTCACCCGGCGGGAGATACTTCCATGCCAAGTGCCGATCCGGGGGCCGAAGCAGACCCCGCAATCCAGCCACGCAATATCCATTTCGGCTTCGATTCCGAACTGCCGGTCAACTGGCATTCGGGCAATCCGGCGATCAGCCATTTCTACGATGCGCTGTCCCTCACCTTTCCCGAAGGCGAGCGCTTCTTCATCGACAGCGTGCGCCACTTCGCGGACCGCATTACCGACCCGGAGCTCAGGCGCGACGTTCAGGCCTTCTGCGCGCAGGAAGCGATCCATTCGCGCGAACACCGTTCCTACAACCACCTGCTCACGACGCATGGTATTCCGGTCGGAGGCGTGGAGCGCTTCATCGCGAAGGCGCTGCGCATTTCCCAGCATTGGATTCCGGCAAAGAGCCAGCTCGCCGCAACCTGCGCCTATGAACATTACACAGCCCTCTTCGCTGAAGCGATCCTCGGCGACAGCCGCGTCATGGCAGGCGCGCATCCGCTTTATCGCGATCTCTGGCGCTGGCACGCCATGGAGGAGGAAGAGCACAAGGCCGTCGCCTTCAACGTCTACCAGACCGTCTGTCCGGGCGTCGCCGGATACCTCCGCCGCGTCCTGCTGATGAGCCTCGCCACCTTCGATTTCCTGATCACGATCCCGTTGCTTCAGGCTTGGCTCATGGCCAAAGGCGGCGAGTTCTGGAACATGCGCTCCTGGGCGCACGCCTGTTATTACCTGTGGATTTCACCCGGTATCTGGCGTCACGTCATGTTGGGGGTCTTCGCCTATCTCGCTCCCGGTTTTCATCCGGCGACAAGGCCCGTGAAGCCCGAGGTGCTCGCTTGGCGCCTGCATTATCGCGCGACAGCGAACCGTCCTCCCCGGATGACACCCACGCTCTTCGGCGAATAAGCCACCATCGACGCATTGGCGATGTCTAACATCTGGACCTCAGGCCGAAACGCTGATTGAATCACCGACGAAGAGCGGCCAAAAGACAGGCTGCAGGCTTGTGAGCGGAGAGTTCCCCTTGGCTGAAGACCTGATGCATTACGACCTCATGGCGCAGGAAGCGCTGCGCGGCGTCATAAAGCGCGCGCTCGACGTCGTGCTGAAAAAGGGGCTGCCCGGCGAGCATCACCTCTACATCTCCTTCCGCACCGAAGCGCCCGGCGTCAGCATTTCGGAAAAACTGCGCAAGCAATATCCTGAGGAAATGACCATCGTGCTCCAGCACCAGTTCTGGAACCTCGATGTGCGCGAGGACGGTTTCTCGGTCGATCTCACCTTCAACAAGATCCCCGAGACGCTGGTCGTGCCCTATTCGGCCGTTCAGGGCTTTTTCGACCCGAGCGTCCAGTTCGGCCTTCAGTTCGAGGTGAAGAAGCCTGAGGCGTCGGAAACGCCGAAAGCCGAGGCCAGGGCGGAGGAAGCCCCGGCTGCGCCCTCCGGCGACGGCGCCGTGGTAAGCCTCGACGCTTTCCGGAAGAAGTAGCCTTCCCGATTACTTCCCTTTCCTCACCCCCTTTCCGTCGCGCCCCGCTTCATGCGGGGCTTCACGTGCCTTTATTGGGCATGAATCGGGAGGAAAAGACGTGGATGGCCCGGTCAAGCCGGGCCATGGCGGCCGAGTAAGGGAGCCCTCCCCCATCCTTCCCCCACGCTTCCCCCCGTGCTAAATCAGCGCCCATCGAAAAAAGCCTTTGAGGAGCGCTGCGCGATGACGAAGACCCGCACGGAAACCGACACATTCGGCCCGATCGAAGTCCAGGCTGACAAATATTGGGGCGCGCAGGCCCAGCGCTCGCTCGGCAATTTCAAGATCGGCTGGGAGAAGCAGCCGCTCCCCGTCGTCCGCGCCCTCGGCATCGTGAAGCGCGCCGCCGCGGAAACGAACGTGAGCCTTGGCCGCCTCGACGCGAAGATCGGCGAAGCCATCGTCAAGGCCGCGCAGGAAGTGATCGACGGCAAGCTCGACGAGCATTTCCCTCTCGTCGTCTGGCAGACGGGCTCCGGCACTCAGTCGAACATGAACGCCAACGAAGTCATCTCGAACCGCGCCATTGAAATGCTCGGCGGCGAGATGGGCTCGAAGAAGCCCGTCCATCCGAACGATCACGTCAACATGTCGCAGTCGTCGAACGACACCTACCCGACCGCGATGCATGTCGCCTGTGCCGAGGAAATCGTCCATCGCCTTCTGCCCGCGCTGAAGAAACTCCGCGACGCGCTCAATGCCAAGTCGGTGGAGTGGAAGGACATCATCAAGATCGGCCGCACCCACACGCAGGATGCGACGCCGCTGACGCTCGGTCAGGAATTCTCGGGCTATACGCAGCAGGTCACGAACGGCATCGCCCGCATCGAGCAGACGCTGCCCGC
>JAJXZC010000785.1 GCA_021780275.1 Pseudomonadota bacterium | reverse complement strand
ATCCAGGAAAAGCACGGCGAGCTGCCGCTCCGGCGAGCAGTTTTTAAGCTCGAGGTCGAGGTGATTAAGAAAGGAAGCCCGATTTGGCAGGTCCGTCAGCGGATCAAACTTGGCCAGATATTCCGTTCGCTGTTCCGACAAACGCTGCTCGGTCACATCTTCCACCGTCGCCACCCAGCCGCCTTCCGCGAGGGGCTGATGGATGACTTGCATCCAGCGTCCGTCCGGCGTCTCGGTGATTCTTTCCGTCCTTTGCTTCGTTTTCAGGGGTTGCCGGACCGACTCGCAGTAGGCGTCGACGTCTCCGACGAATTGTTCGAGGCAATGGTGGCGCATGTGGCAGCCGAACTCGACGAATTCATTGCCAAGGCGGCGCACCAGCCGCGTTGCGAGCGCTTTCATCTGCTCGGCACATCCGGAACGGTCACGACGATCGGCGGCATATTCCTCAATCTCGCGCGCTACGATCGCCGCCGCGTCGACGGTCTTTGGATGTCGGACATGGAGATCGACACGACTGTCTCGCGACTGCGGTCCATGCCTTATCCGGAACGTGTCGCCAACGGCTGCATCGGCACCGAACGCGCCGATCTGGTGCTGGCGGGCTGCGCCATATTGGAAGCCATCCGCCGTGCCTTTCCGGCCAAGCGCGTGCGCATTGCCGACCGCGGCTTGCGTGAAGGCATTCTGCTGCAAATGATGGACGCCGAACACGCCCGGGCAGGGCGATGAGCACCAAGGAATCGTCCGGCACCGGCCGCGCGCTGAAGGCGCGCGTCAAAACCGCGCGCAAGCGCTCTCTGGCTTCGACGCTTTGGCTCGAACGCCAGCTCAACGATCCCTATGTGGCGCGTGCCAAAGCCGAAGGTTTTCGATCCCGCGCCGCCTTTAAGCTGCTCGAAATCGATGCCCGCTATCACATCCTGAAGCGTGGCCAGAAGGTCGTCGATCTCGGCGCGGCACCGGGCGGCTGGTCGCAAGTCGCCGCCCAAAAGGTCGGCGCGACGGAGGCGGCGGGTAAAGTCTTCGGCATCGATCTTCTGCCGGTCGAGACGATCCCCGGCGTCGATTTCCGCCAGCTCGATTTCCTCGCGCCGGAGGCGCCGCAAATCCTCACCGAATGGCTCGGCGGGCCGGCCGATGTCGTGCTCTCCGACATGGCGGGAAATACGACCGGCCATCGCAAGACGGATCATCTGCGCATCGTCGGCCTCGTCGAACTTGCCGCGCAGTTCGCTGCCGAGATTCTGGCGCCGGGCGGGACGTTCCTCGCCAAGGTCCTGCAAGGCGGCACGGAGACGAGCCTGCTCGCGACGCTCAAGCGCCAGTTCGCCGAGGTCAAGCATGTGAAGCCCAAGGCGAGCCGGGCGGATTCCTCCGAGCTTTATGTCTTGGCAACGGGTTTCCGCGGCGGCGCGGACTAGCCTTCGGTCGGTCTACGACGATGAGCCGAGCGATGCCAAGCGTGCGGTTCCACAGCGCCTCAAGCCTAAACGAGGCCGACAAAGTAGATGGAACTCTTGGGTCGCTTGCGCCGCGACGGGAGCATCTGCACTGCAAGCTATTGCCACGCTTACACGGTAGCAGCCAGTGGGGCATTCATGTTGGATTTTTATGATCAGCTAATTGATGAAGGTGAGAGCGGCATCAGCCGATTAGTTGAAGATAGAACCCAAGAGGGGCTAGAGCTCGAAGTTAAGGAAAAGCACGATTCATCCCACGGTCGTTTCGACGAACCTGACAAGAAAGTTCTAGCAAAAGCGCTGTCGTCATTCAGCAATTCGGCCGGTGGCGTGATCATATTCGGGCTGCGAGCAAAATCGGTGGGTGGAAGCGTCGACTGCGTTCAAGCGCCACCTTACCCCATCAGCGATATCCAACGCTTTCGCGCCGAAGCATTGACCTTAGTTGGATCTCTCCTGCAGCCGAAGAACGAAGGAATCAAAGTTGAATCTATCGCGAGCTTTGAAAAGCCGGGAGCCGGGTTTCTCGTAATATATGTTCCTCGTTCAGGGCGGCGGCCGCACCGCTCCGAAGCCAAAGACCAGAAGCAATACTTCAAACGGGTCGGCGCTAGCTCCTATGCGATGGAGCACTACGATATTGAAGACGCATTTCGACGCTCCGATAGTGCCGAGCTCGAATTAGCATGGGACGTTGAAAGAGCAAGCGTGAATGGCGCCGGCACAAGCACTTATGTAATCGTTTTAAAGTTAGCCAACCATAGCGGGGTTACCGCCAAATACCCTTACCTTTACCTCGCAGATGTCCCGGTCGCACTTAACTACACCCATCCGCCCTCAAGATATTTGATGTCAATCGAGGGAAAGTGGACCTGCTTTTATGCTGGCGCAGATCACGTCGTAAATCCTGAGACAAAGTCGACAGTAGTGCGTCTTACGGCCGGGATCACGAAGGACTTAAACGGCAAGGTTACTGCATCAGCTAATATCCTGAGCTTCAATTATCGTCTTGGCAGCGAAAATGTCAGAATACGCGAAGGGTTGCAGATTATTTCGTTTCAAAACATATACGATGCGGTAATAGCCGGCCCTGACTAAGGAGGGCGCGCGGCGCTTATCGCACGGTACTGGAATCGGGCGGCGCGGACTAGCCTTCGGTCTGCTCAGCCTGCGCGGCTTTCTTGCGCGGCGTGCCGCCGGCGAGATGAATGCCGGCATCGTCCGGCAAGCCGTAAAAGAGCAGGACTGCGCAGGCCGAGACCAGCGCCACGCCGGCGAAAGCCCAGGGAAAATCCGCGGTCGTGATATGCGCCGTGCCGTGGATTGCTTGCGCCGTCTGCAAGAGCAGGGCGCCGATGGTAATGCCGAGACTGAGCGACAATTGCTGGGCGACGGACGAAAAACTCGTCGCCCGGCTCATCGTAGCATGGTCGATGTCGGCATAAGTGATGGCATTGATGCTGGTGAATTCGAGCGACCGGAAAAAGCCGCCGAAAAGCAGAAGCGCCATCATGAGGAGATGCGGCGTTGTCGGCGTGAAGAAGCCATAGCTCGCCAGGATGGCCGTGCTCAGCAGCGAATTGAAAACGAGCACGCGGCGAAAACCGACGAGGCGCAGGATCGGCGCAGCGGTGGTTTTCATGGCCATGGCGCCGAGCGACGAGATGAACGTGATGCTGCCCGACTGGAAAGCGTTGAGGCCGAAGCCGACTTGCAGCATCAGCGGCAAGAGCAGCGGCGTCGCGCCGACTCCGACGCGAAACAAGGAGCCGCCGATGACCGCCGCGCGAAACGTCGGCACTTTCATCAGGTTCAGATCGAGGATCGGGAATTTCGCTTGGCGCGCGTGCAGATAATAGGCGCCGAGCAGCAGCGTGCCGATCCCCGTCAGGGCAAGGACGACATCGAGGCCGACGATGCCGCGCCCAGCCAGCGTCATGCCGAAAATCAGCGCCGCGAGCCCCGCCCCGGAGAGCAGGAAGCCCGGCACGTCGAGCGGCCAGGCTTCGCCGTGAACGTTCTGGATGTGCAGGCTGACGAGGACGATGCCGAGAAGCCCGATCGGCACATTGATGAAGAAGATCCAGCGCCAGTGGAAATAAGTCGTAATGAAGCCGCCGACGAGCGGTCCGAACAGAGGCCCGAGCAAGGCGGGAATGGTCAGATAGGCGAGGGCGCTGACGACCTCGGATTTGGGCACGGTTCGCAGCAGGACGAGCCGGCCGACCGGCACCATCAT
>JAJXZC010000573.1 GCA_021780275.1 Pseudomonadota bacterium | reverse complement strand
ACTGCGTGAAAAAAATGCCGGGCCGCTTGTTCGCGGGATCGATCGTACCCGTGTAATAGAGAGATCGTTCATAGCGCGCGCGAAACCGGGAGCTAACGGCCGCATAGTCCAGTGCCGAGCCCGCATAGTGGGGAAACTCGAATATCTCCGGCCTCGGACGCCCTGCGCGCTCCCACGCCGAGAGCGCCTGATCGAGGCGTTCAGTGGCCCACGAAAAACTGTCTCTCTCGTCCGGACCGTCGAGCACGACGTTATTCGCGGCATCGATATGCGCCCGAAAGAATTCAAAATCGGCGGCGCTCTTGCCCGAATATGGGTTTGCCAATGCGCCGAGCTGATGGGTGTGACCATGCATGATCAAGGTGCCACCTCTGGCGATCATATACTTAAGCGCGGCTACAACGGCAGGCGCATCCTTGAGGGTGATCTTTTCAGGCAAAGAGGGTGAGGCCCTGTGAGGATCGAGGAAGGTGTCATAGAACGCCACGGAAAACGGAACGCCTCGTTTGTGAAGATAGTCAGCGATGGCTCTCAGATCGGCAGGGCGTGCCTCAGGGCCGACATCCTCGATGCGAACGAGAGCGCGATGTTGCGAGGGCATATCCGGTGCGAGGGCTCGTGCGAAAATATCTGCAAAGACCAGATAGCGCCCCTTGGCAGACATCAGGGAAAAAGGATCGCTGGCAATGAAGGTCAGATTGCCTGAGTTAATAGCCCAGGGAATACTGCTGCCGTCACTCCGAACAGCCAGCGCCTCAACCCTCACCTTGCCGCGGTCCCGGATGTTTACGGTCGCAAGTTCGGCATTCGTACCGTCCAGAAAATCAAAAGAGACTTTCCGGTATTCGATATGGCTGACGCCGCGCCGGTCGACGAGGCCGGGCGTAAGGCCATAGCGTCGCTCGAACCCCGGCACGGCGTCAGCGAGTTTTTCAAGACCATATTGGACCCAGATGAGCGGCTTGCTTGTCGCGGTCAAATCCTTGACGAGAGCCGGTGGAATGGGCTCGTCAAAACTTGTTCCGAGGTAGACGGTCAGCGCGTGTTTTTCGACGTCGCCGGAGCGATATTCGGACAGGGGAATGGCGTCGTAGGACGCCCATCGGCCCGCCAGATTTGCAGTAAAGACCGCATCGATTTCGCCCAGATACCCCCAGGGGCCGGTCGTGTCGTAGAGGATCAAGATTTTCTTGTCGCGGCACGACACCGGGCGAGGCAGTGCGCGGAAAGCCGCCATCGACCGAGCAAGGTCCGCCTTGCTTATCGGCTGCGTCGCCGGCTCGCTCAACTCCGGCAACGGGCTGCCCCGCCAGGATGATGGTGGAAACGCCACGAAGAGGGCGACCGCCAATGCCGCGAGGCTAACAAAGACGAGAATACGCTTCACTGATCTCACCTCCCCCTGTCTCAAGGCAGAAGGCTAGCGCGATTCTGAATAGATGATCATAAACAACAGGAGAAATGCTGGAGCGGGTGAAGGGAATCGAACCCTCGTCGTAAGCTTGGGAAGCTTCTGCTCTACCATTGAGCTACACCCGCACCCGCCTTTAGTAGCCCGACGCGCTCATTTCGTGCAAGAGGCTGGTCTTGCGAGCGGGCCCCGTGCAAGGGGGTTACCAGCGGTTCTCGACCTCCTCGGCAAAGCCGAGAAGCCGGTCGATGGCGAGTTTCCGCCCGTCATCCAGAACGACCTGCCCGGAAAAATGCCCGAAGACCTGATGCTGGACCGAACGCAGGACCTTCAGATCGAAAACGGCGCTGCGGTCGACGATCGGCTCGAACTCCAGCTCGAAGCGGCCGTCGCTGCTGGTGAAACGCCAGGGCGCCCTGTCATAGGTCCCGGGCGGGATATGGAAGGCGATGTCGGCGAGCTTGTGCGCGCGGCCATCGACAAAGAGCATGTTTTCCGTCGCGGCCGAGGTGTCGCCGAAGCCGTAGCCGATATTGAAGCCGAACGGCCTTCCGCCGACGATGCCGGAGGCCGAGCCCCAGTACCAGGTGTTGTCATAGGTCCAGACGCCGCGCTCCCAGTCGAGAACGCCGAGGGACGAGGCCGGTTCGAAGCGATGCGTCCTGCCGTCGAAGAGGACCTCGCCTTCCGCCGGCATGCAGTTGATCTTCTGGTTGTAATAGAAGGCGCGCGGCGCGCCGGCAAAAGGCGTGGCGATGACCATGCGGTCCATGTCGGGCTGGGCGAGATGGAGTTCGCCCTTCAATCCCCTGCCGCCCGCGAAGCCGGGGCAATCGACGCGCAGCTTCCGCCCGCCCGGTACATGATGGAATGCGAGCTCGATCTTTGGATGGCGTTGCACGACATCGCCCGCGTCGGCGCTTTCCGGTATGCCCATGCGGCCACGCGGAAAGGGGATCATCACGCTGTCATTAAGCGCGACGGGCTTGCGGAAATCGAGCCAGGAGGCGGCGAGGAAGCCCATATAGCCGTTATCAGCCACCGTCAGCGCGAGGCCGAAACCCCCGGCAAGGACGCAGTAGTAATCCCACTCCTTGATCCGATACCACGGCGCGCGGATCGCGGCGCGGCGATAGCGCCGTGTCTCGGACCTCGCCCAGCCGCATTCGACGAGCGCTCCCCGCGCGTCCAGAAGCTCGCCGGCCGTCAATTCATGCTGCATTCCGCCCCTCTTTCCGGCGACACTCTAGCCGTCCTCGCCTAATTGTGAACAGTGGCGGTTTCGGAAAATGCTATATCTGCGGCATGAGCGAACTCAGCGACAGCCTTTTGCCGAGCGAAAAATTCTCCGACCCCGACGTCACCGCGAAAGGCGAACGGCGCGCGTCGGTCGACTTCCAGCGCCTCGAAACGCTGTGGGTCAACACCGGCACGCTCTGCAACATCGAATGCGCCCATTGCTACATCCATTCGAGTCCGACCGAGGACAGACTCGCCTATATCACCGCGGCCGAGGTTGCGACATTTCTCGACGACATAGCCCGCGACCGGCTCGGAACGCGGGAGATCGGCTTCACCGGGGGTGAGCCCTTCATGAATCCCGAGATCGTCGAAATGGTCGGGGATACGCTCGCCCGCGGCCATGAGGCGCTCATTCTCACCAACGCGATGCAGCCGATGATGCGCCCCCGCCTGCGGGCCGCGCTTCTCGGCCTGAAGGACGCCCACGGAGCGAAACTCAGGCTCCGGGTCAGCCTCGATCACTACACCGAAGCCCTGCACGACCGGGAGCGCGGCCCCGGCAGTTTTTCAAAGACGATGGAGGGCTTGCGCTTTCTCGCCCGGGAAGGCTTCGCGCTCGCCATCGCCGGGCGCACCGCCTTCGGCGAGCCGGAAGATCGCGAAAGGCGCGGCTTTGCCGATCTCTTCGCGCGCGAAGGCGTGCCGGTCGATGCGGATGATGCGACAAGTCTCATCCTCTTTCCGGAAATGGATGAGCAGGCGGACGTGTCCGAGATCACGACCGCCTGCTGGGGCATTCTTCATCTCGATCCGGCGAGCCTCATGTGCGCGACGAGTCGCATGGTGGTCCGGCGGCGGGGCGAGGACCGCGTGCATGTCGTCGCCTGCACATTGCTTCCCGATGAACAGCATTTCGATCTCGGCACGACGCTTTCCGGGAGCTTCCGTCCTGTGAAACTCAATCACCGCCATTGCGCGAAGTTCTGCGTCCTCGGCGGCGGCAGCTGCTCCGCCAACTGACAACCTCCCTTTCCTGATTTTTTGATTTAACTAA
>JAJXZC010000198.1 GCA_021780275.1 Pseudomonadota bacterium | reverse complement strand
CGTGCCTCCGTCCCGCGCTTTGTCGGGCCCCATGCGTGGCATGGTCTTTGCGGATCGCATGGCAGTGTTCTTTAGCGAGGTGCTGCCATGCGTGATCTTTCGGCCTTCACAAGCGAGCTCGGCGATATTCCAACTTTCGCCGATCCGACGCGGATCAGGCAGCGTAGCCGAGACTTCTATTGGTATAGCCCTCGCCTCAAGCCGATCTTCGATGAGGTGCTGGCCGATCTCGTCGTCCTGCCCCGGACGGAAGAAGAAGCGCTCACCACGATCAAGCTCTGCTGGAAGCATGATGTGCCGCTCACCGTGCGCGGCACCGGCACCGGCAATTACGGCCAGGCCATGCCCATGAAGGGCGGCGTCGTGCTCGACATGTCCGACATCACCGGCATCGTCTGGATGAAACCGGGCGCGGTTCGTGTGAAGGCGGGAACGAAGATCCACGATCTGGAAGCTGCCGCGAATGCGGAGGGGCAGGAGATGCGCATTTTCCCGTCCACGCGGCGCGCGGCGACCATCGGTGGCTTCATCGCGGGCGGTTCGGGCGGTGTCGGCGCGGCGAATTGGGGCCTGCTGCGCGATCGCGGCAATATCCTCGCGGCCCGCGTGCTGACCATGGAGGAAAACCCGCGTATCCTCGAATTGCGTGGCGACGAGATCCAGAAGGTCAACCATGCCTATGGCACCAATGGCATCATCACCGAAGTCGAGATACCGCTGGCGCCTGCCTATGACTGGATCGACACCGTTGTGACCTTCGCCGATTTCGGCGCGGCCGTGCGCTTCGGTCAGGCGCTGGTCGAAAGCCCCGGCATTCTGAAGAAGACTTGCGCATTGCTCCCGGCGCCCATTCCGCAGAGCTATTTCAAATCCCTCAAGCCCTATATCGGCGAGGGTTGCCATTCGATCCTCACTCTGATCGCGCCCCATGCCTTCGAAGGGTTCCTCGAGCTGGTGGCGGACCACAGCGGCGAAGTCGTCTATCGCAAGTCGCAGTCCGAGGCGGAGGCGGAGAAGGCAATCCCTCTCTATGAGTACACATGGAACCACACCACCATGTGGGCGCTGAAGCACGACAAGTCCATCACCTATCTCCAGACCTTCTTCCCGGCCGGACAGAACGTCGAACTCGTGCAGAAGATGAACGAGCATTTCGGTGACGAGGTGATGCACCACCTCGAATTCGTGCGCTCCGGCGGCGGCTTCACCTGCTTCGGCATTCAGCTGGTGCGCTACACCACCGACGAGCGGCTCGATGAGATCATGGCCTTCTACGAAGCGCAGGGCTGCGCGCAGTTCAATCCGCACGCCTTCACTCTCGAAGAGGGCGGCATGAAGGAAGTCGATCTTGTGCAGCTCGACTTCAAGCGCGAGTCCGATCCGAAGGGCCTGCTCAATCCCGGCAAGATGCTCGCCTGGGAAGACCCGAGCTGGACCGCGTCGAAGGACAAGACCTATCTCTATGCAGCAGGCTGAGCCGCTTTGTATGCAAGCGATGCCGCATTGCTCAAAGTTTTGTCATCGAGTGGCGCGGCTGCGGGCGATCGACAGCGTCGCGGCGATAAGGGCCGCAGCAATCCGGCAAATTCGCATGGCATATGGCTTGCAGCCGTAGGCTGACAATGCGTGGCTACGACCATGTGTATTGAGTGTTTTTATAAACGGGGTGAGAGCAGATGACATCGAGACTGTTCACGTCTTTCGGGCGTACGGCTTTGATCGGCGCCGTGACGATAGCGGCGGGCCTTTTCGGCGGCGAGGCGCAGGCGCTCGACAAGGTGAAGTTCGGCACGGACTGGATCGCTGAAGCCGAACACGGCGGCTTCTATCAGGCTAAGGCGCTCGGCATTTACGAGAAATACGGCCTTGATGTCGAAATCGTTCCCGGCGGCCCGCAGGTCAACAATCCGCAGCTCGTCGCGACCGGCGCGCTCGACCTCGCCAGCCTTTCCTCGGCCTATCTGCCGATCATCTACACGAAGGAAGGCATTCCGGTCATCGCCGTCGCGGCCTTCTATCAGAAGAACCCGACTATTCTGATGGCGCATAAGGAGGCTGGCCTCAAGTCGCTCGCCGACATGAAGGGCAAGGCGATCATGGTGTCCTCTTATGCGCAGGATTCCTACTGGCCGTGGCTGCGCACCAAGTTCGGTTTTACCGACGATCAGATGCGCCCCTACACCTTCAATCAGGGCCCGTACCTCGCCGACAAGAATGCGATCGAGCAGGGCTATGTGAGCTCGGAGCCCTACACCGTCGAGCTTGAAGGCGCCCATCCGCAGGTCTTCCTGCTCGCCGACAACGGCTTCAACGATTACGCGTCGATGGCTGGATCAGCTTCCTCACGCAGGATCCGAGCAAGGCCTTTGCGCTTATCCAGAAAGACAATCCCGACATGAAGCCCGAGGTGATGAAGAAGGCGCGCGAGCTGATGATCCAGTACGGCATTGTCGACTCGGGCGATACGAAGAAGCTCGGCATCGGCGCCATGACGGATGAGAAGTGGGCCGCCGTGTTCAAGCAGATGCAGACTTCCGGCCTTGCCAAGGACGGCATGGATCCCAAGTCCGCCTATACCCTGCAGTTCGTGAACAAGGGCTTTGGCGTAAAGTAATCGTGACATGACGAGCGCCGGACGGGATCTCCCGTCCGGCGTCCTTTCAGAAAGAGTACCGGCGTGTTTCCCTCCATCCCCCACGGCTCCTATCGACTGGTCAATGGCCGCGTGCCGGCTTGCGCGCTTGAGAGGGACGACACGGACGAATTGGTGAAAGCCGATATTGTCGTCGTCGACGGCAAGATCGCGGCGATCGGCGCGAGCGAGGCGCATGGCGCTCTCCCTGCGGTCGATCTCGACGGCGGCATGATCTGGCCAACCTGCATCGAGCTTCACACGCATCTCGACAAGGGGCACACGCTGGGGCGCACGAGCAATGCCACCGGCACGCATGACGACGCGCTGGCTGCTGTCACCGCCGACCGCGGGCTCTGGTCGGCCGAGGATGTCGCGGCGCGCATGGAGTTCTCGCTGCGCTGCGCCTATGCCTATGGTACATCGGCGATCCGCACACATATCGACTCGTTCCCGCCGCAGGGTGAAATCAGCTGGCCTGTCTTCAGCGAGCTGAAGCGCAAATGGGCTGGTCGCGTCGAGCTGCAGGGTTCCTGCCTCGTGCATCTTCCTTTCTTCGATACGCCGGAGGCCGAGCGTCTCGCCGATCTTGTTGCCGAACGCGGCGGCATTCTGGGCGTGGCCGCGAAAAGCATGCCCGGCATGACGAAGACCTTCGACCGCTTCTTCGAGCTTGCCGTCGACCGCGATCTCGACATCGACGTCCATGCCGACGAAACGGCGGACCCGCTCTCCAACAATCTCGAAGATCTCGCCGACGCGACGATGCGTCATGGCTGGGAGGGGCGTGTCGTCGCGGGCCATTGTTGCAGTCTCGCGCAGCGAACCGACGAAGAGGCCGCGCGCACCATCGCGAAGGTGCGCGATGCGGGCATCACCATTGTCGCGCTGCCCATGTGCAACATGTATCTGCAGGGCCGTGGCGAAGGCCGCACGCCGCGCTGGCGTGGTGTGACGTTGATGCAGGAACTCGCCGCTGCGGGCGTCCCCGTCGCCATGGCGAGCGACAATACGCGCGATCCTTTCTATGCCTATGGAGATCTCGATCCGGTCGAGGTTTTCACGCAAGCGGTGCGCATCGCGCA
>JAJXZC010000607.1 GCA_021780275.1 Pseudomonadota bacterium | reverse complement strand
CCTCGCTTAACCGTCCGTTAGAGCTTTCCGTCCTATTGATAGGCAGAGGCATGTACCCGCCTCGCACACGGCCGGGCAAACATGGCGGAAGTGATCAACCAGGCCTCGGGCCGTCAGAACCACGAGGAACGCGCGAGCGAGTTTCTCGATGCGCGGCTTGACGAGGTCATTGATCCGTCGAGCGGGCGCCGGGACGATTTTGCCATCAATCCGTTCACGTTGCACTTCCGCAGCGCCGAGTTCGAGGACATCTACAGCGCCAAGAACTACGACCGCCAGATCGGCCTGACCCGCTTCTCGATCGTCATGGGCGCGGCCATCTTCGCGATCTACGCCGCGCTCGATCCCTATATCATTCCGGGAGCGCTCTACGAAGCCTGGTTCATCCGCTTCGGCGTCGCCTGCCCCCTGCTGCTGGGTCTTGCCGCCCTCTCCTACGCGCCCTGGTTCAACTACAAGTATCAGGAGGTCTTGTCGCTTTCGATGGCCATTCCGGGTCTCTCGGTCGTGGCCATGATCGCGCTGGCGCCGCCGCCGGGGAGCTATCTGTACTATGGCGGCCTCATCATCATCATCGGCTACAGCAACTGCCTCTGGCGGTTGAGCTATATCTATTCGACGGCCATCTCCGTCATCACGCTGGCGTTCTATGAGGTCGTGGTCCTGTTCGTCGAGCCGGTTCCGTCCGACATCCTGATCAACAACAACGCCTTCCTCGCCTTTGCGATCGGCGTCAGCGTCTTCATCAACTATATCCAGGAATACCAGCTGCGCCGGAGCTTCGTGGACAACGAACAGCTCCGCCTGGAGCGCATGCGCTCAGACCGCCTCCTGAGCCGTTCCGAGGCCGCCAACCGTTCGAAGAACGATTTCCTCGCGATCATGAGCCACGAGCTGCGGACGCCGCTCAATGCGATCATCGGCTTTTCGGACATCATCGCGAACCAGATGTTCGGCGCCGTCGGCCAGCCGAAATATGCCGACTATGCCAACGACATCAGGTCGAGCGGCACGCATCTCCTGAGCATCATCAACGATATTCTGGACATCTCGAAGGCCGAGGCGGGCAAGCTTCAGCTTGAAGAAGAGCCGATCGATCCGGTCGAGTCGCTCAACCGCGCCATGCGCATGTTCCGCCAGCGCGCATCTGAGATCGGCGTCGAGCTGTCGTTCCGCGTCCGCGACGACATTCCCTGGATCATCGCTGATCCGCGCCTCTTCAATCAGGTAGCGATCAACCTGACCTCGAACGCGCTGAAGTTCACGCCCGAAGGCGGTCACGTCTGGATCGATCTCGGAATCGACGACACCGGCGACCTCGCATTGTCGGTGAAGGACACCGGCATCGGCATCAAGACCGCCGACACAGAGCGCATCTTCGAGCCCTTCGTCCAGGTCGAGAATGCGATGTCGCGCACCCATCAGGGCACCGGTCTCGGACTGCCTCTCGTGCGCAAGATCATGGGCCTGCATGGCGGAGCCGTGGCGCTCGAAAGCGTGCTCAGCGAAGGCACGACCGTCGTCGCGACCTTCCCCAAGAGCCGCTTCGTCGCGCTCGATTCCGCCAATGAAGTGCGCTGGAACGTGCGCTGACGGCTTCGCTGCCGTTCCTCAGGCGGGCTTGTCCACCACCATCAGATAGACGCACTTCGTTGCGTCTTCCTCGATCGTGATGTTCGCGACACCGAGCCCGTCGACCATCGCGCGCATATCCGCCTCGGTCCGGTAGATGAGGCTCCAGTCGGTGACGAATTCGAGCGGCCACTGACAGGTTTCGCGGCCTTGCTTGACATTGGCGATGATGAGCTTGCCGCCCGGCACGACCTGATCGTAGAGATCATGCGCGAGCGCGCGGGCGCGACGGTGCGACAAATAGTCGAACAGCCCGAGACTGTAGAGGATGTCCTGCGGCGGCAAGGCGCGGAAGAGAGCGCCTGCCTTGAGGAGCTGCGCGAACGACGCCTGCAGACACTGGATCTTCGTCCGCCCGCCATGACGCACGACCTCGCGGTAGCTGTGTTCATAGGCGTGGCTCAGGGCCCGCTGGTCCTGGTCGATCAGCGTGAAGTTCACCGGTCGCGGCAGGTGCTCGATCCGAAGATAGTCGTAGACCTCGTAAGCCGAGCCGCAACCAAGATTGGCGATATTCATCACCGCATCGCCAGCGGTTTTCGCGATTTCCCTGGCGAGAATCTTCTGCGTCATGCGCAGACGCGTTCCGACGCAGGCGCCGGTTTCGATGCCGATGCGATGCAGCAGCTTTTCATAGGGCGTGTTTCCGACGCGCTGCCACTCATAGACATAGTTCATGATCTGATAGTCGCCGGGATAGCCGAGCGGCTTTTCGTAGCAGCGTTTCATGACCGCGCCCGGCATGAAATCCGGGGTCAGCACCCGTTCCGCATAGCGCTTGTGCCGCGCCAGCATTTCCGGATGTTTCCACACCGGCTCCAGAATGTCGCTCCCGCGATACCAGAGCTCCTTCCATTGCGGCACCATCCGGTCCTCGCAGGCGATCAGCGCCTCGAGAAGTTTATGCTCGCGCTCCTTGCCGGTCGCGGTGAGCCGCGCCTCATAGGTTTCGAGAAGCTGCTTGTAGGAACGGAAGAGATCGAGGATCTCGGTACAGAGCTTGGTGAACTCGGGAAGAATGTCGGTCGACGTGCCGAAATTCGGGTCGGCCAGCGCGCGCGTCAGAAGCAAGTTGTCGTGCTCGGTGACGATCGCGGGAATATCGAGATAGCCGGAGGTGAATTCGAGTGCGACGGTGGTGCGGCTGCCATGGGGCTCGACGCGGCGGATGCGCCCCACCCCGCCATAGAGCCGGTCGTCGCCAATCCGCAATTCGAAGGGAATGTCCGACCCGAGCCTGTCATCCCAGCCATCGAGGATGGGACTCTGGGCGGCGATGCCAGTCATGCTGATGTTCTTCAGCGCCGCGCGCTCTTCATCGAAATAGACAGAAGGCACCGCTTCCTTGAACAGGTCCTCCGGCTTGAAACGTTCCGCGCGATAGAACATGCGCCTGCCCTCGGCGCCTGTAAGTTGTTCATATGTCCGCATAATCTGGCCCCACACCCATGCACTCAACTGCTGATCAAGGAATCACAAACCCTAACAAAACGCAAATTTTACCTTGCGTTAACGTTAATTTTTGCACCGGAACGCAACAGTTTCCCAGACGGTAGTCCGAAGCGCTGATTCGGAGAAAAAATTCAGTCCGCGCCGCCGGCAACAGCGGCGGCGGCCCGCGCCCGCCGGCGGTCCATCAGCCGCAGCAACGGCGGCAGCATCATCCAGTCGATGAAGAGATTGGCCAGGATGACGATCGAGGTCTGGGCACCCAGGGACCTGTTGACCTCGAAGCCCGAGGCGACGAGCACGCCGAAGCCGACGGCCAGAGACGAGGTGATGACGAGCATCGCGGTGCCGACGGTGGCGAACACGTCGTCGATCGCCTCCTGGGCACTGAGCCCCCGCTTCAGCGCCGCCTGATACATGACGAGGAAATAGATCGTGTCGTCGACGACCAGGCCGATCGTCATGGCGGTGATGACCGACGCGGCGAGCCCGAGCTGGCCGATGAGCAGTCCCCAGACGCCGAATCCGACGACGCTCGGCAGAACGTTCATCAGGATGCTCAGCAATCCATATGTCACGCTCCTGAGCGCGATCGCCACGACGACGGCGATTGCCAGCATCGTCATGATCGTGCCACC
>JAJXZC010000767.1 GCA_021780275.1 Pseudomonadota bacterium | reverse complement strand
AGTGACGCGTGTTGCGCGCGAAGTCGGGACCGAAGGAAAACTCGGCGGCCAGGCGCAGGTGCCCGGCGTTGCCGGCACGTGGAAGGACCTCACCGACAACGTCAATTCGATGGCCGGCAACCTCACCGCCCAGGTCCGAAACATCGCCGAGGTCGCAACGGCGATCGCCAGTGGCGACCTGTCGCGCAAGATCACCGTCGATGTCCGCGGCGAGATTCTGCAGCTCAAGGAAACGATCAATACGATGGTCGATCAACTTCGCTCGTTTGCCGGCGAAGTCACGCGCGTCGCGCGCGAGGTCGGAACGGAAGGCAGACTCGGCGGCCAGGCCGTCGTCCCGGGTGTCGCCGGCACCTGGAAGGATCTCACCGACAACGTCAATCTTCTCGCGGCCAACTTGACGACGCAGGTGCGCAATATCGCGGAAGTGACGACGGCCGTTGCGCGTGGCGACTTGTCCCGGAAAATCACCGTCGATGTTAAGGGCGAGATTCTCGAGCTGAAAAATACCATCAATACGATGGTCGATCAGTTGAATGCCTTTGCCGGCGAAGTGACGCGCGTTGCGCGCGAGGTCGGCACCGAAGGCAAGCTCGGCGGCCAAGCGCAGGTTCCTGGGGTGGCCGGAACGTGGAAGGACCTGACCGACACGGTCAATGTCATGGGCGCCAACCTCACCGAGCAAGTGCGCGGCATCGTCAAAGTCGTGACCGCCGTCGCCAACGGCGATCTCAAGCAAAATCTCACCGTCGCTTCGAAAGGCGAAGTCGCAGCCTTGGCTGAGACGATCAACAATATGACCGATACGCTTGCGACTTTCGCCGAGCAGGTGACGACGGTTGCACGCGAGGTCGGCGTCGAAGGCCGTCTCGGCGGTCAGGCGCATGTGCCCGGCGCCGCCGGCACCTGGAAGGATTTGACCGGCAACGTCAACCTTCTTGCCGCCAATCTCACGACGCAGGTCCGCGCAATCGCGGAAGTCGCGACCGCCGTGACCAAGGGCGACTTGACCCGCTCGATCCAGGTCGACGCGCGCGGAGAAGTGGCCGAACTCAAAGACAATATCAACACGATGATCGGCAATCTGCGGCTGACCACCGAAAGAAACAACGAGCAAGACTGGCTCAAGACCAACCTCGCCCGCTTCACCAATATGCTGCAAGGCCAGCGCGATCTCGCCAATGTGGGACGGATGCTACTGTCGGAGCTCGCTGCGCTGGTCGATGCCCAGAACGGCGTGATCTATCAGGTCAATGGCGACACGCTGCAATTGCTGCACGCCTATGCCGACGATAGCGCCAATGGCCACCCGAAGGAACTTCGGCTTGGCGAAGGCCTCGTCGGCCAGTGTGCCCGCGACGCAAGGCGGCTGCTCATCACGGACGTGCCCGAAAACGTCGTGCCGATTTCGTCGAGTATCTTCAAGACGACACCGAAGTCCGCGGTCGTCTTGCCGGTTCTGTTCGAGGGGCAAGTCAAGGCCGTCATCGAGCTTGCCTCGCTCAGCCATTTTACCGAGCTGCAGCTTTCCTTCCTCGAACAATTGACGACCGGTACCGGCATTGTCTTGAACAGCATTGAAGCAACAATGCAGACCGAAGGACTCCTCAAGCAATCACAACAACTGGCGGCGGAGCTTCAAACCCAGCAAAAAGAGCTGCAGCAGACCAATGAGCAGCTGGGGCAGAAGGCGCAACAGCTCGCCGAACGCAATGTCGAGGTCGAAGCCAAGAATCAAGAGATCGAGCAGGCGCGCCGCGCACTTGAAGAGAAGGCAGCCGAGCTGGCGCTGACATCGAAATATAAGTCCGAATTTCTGGCGAACATGTCGCACGAATTGCGCACGCCGCTGAACAGCATTCTCATCTTGGGCCAACAGCTCGTCGACAACCCGGAGGGCAATCTCAGCGGCAAACAAGTCGAGTTCGCCCGTACGATCCATGGCGCCGGCACCGATCTCCTCAATCTCATCACCGACATCTTGGATCTTTCGAAGATCGAATCCGGCACCGTTTCCGTCGAAGCCGAAGAAATTATCTTCACAAATTTGCTGGAGATGATGTCGCGGCCGTTCCGCCACGAGGCCGAAAGGCGGCAGCTGGCCTTTGAAATCGATCTCGATCCGAACCTTGAACGCAGTCTGATAACGGACTCGAAACGGCTTCAGCAGGTCCTGAAGAATCTCCTGTCGAATGCTTTCAAATTCACCGAGCGGGGCGGCGTCAAGCTGACGGTGCGGTCCGCGAAGAGCGGCTGGAACGCGGATCATCCGACGCTTCGCGCGACGCCGTCGGTCGTCGCTTTCGAGGTCTCCGATAGCGGGATTGGGATCCCCCCCGAGAAGCAGAAGATCATCTTCGAGGCCTTCCAACAGGCGGACGCCGGGACAAGCCGAAAATATGGCGGAACCGGCCTAGGATTGGCGATCAGCCGCGAATTGGCGAATTTGCTTGGCGGCGAAATTCAGCTTCGCAGCACGCCGGGCGTCGGCAGCACGTTCACGCTCTATTTGCCGCTGACTTATGTGGGCGCGCAAACGATGCCGCGAGGCAGAGAGGCGACGATTCTGCCGTTCCCGCCAGGCGCCTCGGCGTCCCGGCTGTCCGAACATCAGCCCGAACGGCTCGAAGACGATCGTGCAGACATTCGGCCTGGCGATCTGTCGTTGCTTATTGTGGAAGACGATCCTCATTACGCGCGGGTCTTGGCCGATCTGGCGCGCGACAATGGGTTCAAAGTCATTCTTTCGTCGCGCGGGTCTGAGGCGCTGACTCTCGCACGGGACTGTCGGCCGACCGCCGTCTCTCTCGATGTATTCCTGCCCGACATGCTCGGCTGGAATGTCTTGAGCCAATTGAAGCAAGACCCCAACGTCAGGCATATCCCAGTTCAAATTATTACGCTCGATGAAGATCGGCATCACGGCCTTGCGCGTGGCGCTTATTCTTTCATGACCAAACCGACGACGATCGATGGCTTGGAGAGCGCATTGAGCCGCCTGAAGAAGTTCGCTGCGCCACGCCGGCGGCGCCTTTTGGTCGTCGAGGATAATGCCGCAGAACGGCTGAGCTTGAGCGAGCTTCTTGGCCATGACGATATTGAAATCGTCGCCGCCGAGACGGGCAATGGCGCGCTGAAGATTCTCAAAGAGAATCCGCCGGACTGCATCGTCCTGGATCTCTCGCTTCCGGATATTTCCGGATTCGAGGTCCTAGAAAAAATCCGCGACGACGCCTCGCTCGCCGACATTCCGGTCGTCGTTTTCACCGGCCGCGAGCTTTCCTCGGAAGAAGACGCCGTTCTTCACACCATGGCGCGCAGCGTCGTGGTGAAGGGAGTTGAATCGCCCGAGCGGCTTTTGGATGAAACCGCGTTGTTTCTTCACCGCGTCGTCTCCGAACTTCCGGCGGCCAAGCAAAAGATGCTGGAACGTCTGCATAATTCAGATGAAGATTTGGTCGGCCGCACTGTGCTCCTCGTCGATGACGACCCGCGGAATATTTTTGCGCTGAGCAGCGTGCTGGAGCGCCGCGGCATGCGCGTGCTTACCGCTTCGACAGGCAGCGAGGCCATCGACGTCATAAACCAAACTCCCGATCTCAAGATCGTGTTGATGGATATTATGATGCCTGAAATGGACGGCTATGAGACCATGCAGGTCATTCGCGCCAAGCCAAACTACAGGCGGCTGCCCATCATCGAGCTCACTGCAAAGGCAATGAA
>JAJXZC010000034.1 GCA_021780275.1 Pseudomonadota bacterium | reverse complement strand
CGGTGAACCAGAGCCAATAGGGGCTGTGGATCTGACTCAATACGAGGCTCGCGAGTATCATAAAGCCTGCAAAGGCCATTACGGCACGATCGATCGTCATGACTATCTCCCTGAAAGCCGCATTCTGGCTTAATTCCAGCACCAATCCGCGGCAGCGCGATATGATCTGGCTCAATCCTCCCATTGCCTGTCTGTGCTGAAATGACAATGAAGGCTTTTATATTCGACGTTGTTAATTTAGTATCGCCTGATATATGAGTCAAACGCAACATGGCTGGGGTCGGTATGTCACGACGCATCGTTCTTTCCATTCTCACGCTGGCGCTGGGCTATGCGACCGCAGCCGGCGCGCAGAGTGAAACCGCCACTGTCCATTTGACATCCGTTGACGACCGGAAGGCCGTCATCGCGACCGTCGAGCCCGTGCATCAGCTCCTCGCCCGCTCCCGCATCGCGGGAACCATCACCGCCGTCAATGTGAAGGAAGGCGACAAGGTGAAGGCTGGCGACAAGATCGCTATTGTCGGCGACGAGAAGCTCATGCTCCAGATGCGCGCGACGCAATCCCGCATCGAAGCGCAGCAGGCCGAGCGCGCGCAGGCCAGGATCGACTTCGGCCGCGCCACGACGCTCCGGCGCACCGGCGCGGGCTCGCAGGCGAAGCTCGACGAAGCGAAGACCCGCCTCCAGATCGCCGAGCGCAATCTTCAAGCCCTGCAATCGGACCGTCAGGTCATCGAGCAGCAATCGATTGAAGGTGCCGTGCTCGCGCCGGGAGCTGGCCGTATTCTGACCGTGCCGGTCGCCGAAGGCAGCGTCGTGATGGGCGGCGACACCGTCGCCACCATGGCTACCGATGACTACATCCTTCGCCTGGAACTTCCGGAGCGTCACGCCCGCTTCCTGAAGGCGGGCGACGAAATTCTCGTCGGCGCGCGTGGCATGGGCGAAACGGAAAGCTCGTCGACCCGCCCCGGCAAGGTGGTGCTCGTCTATCCCCATATCGATCAGGGCCGCGTGGTCGCGGATGTGGCGGTTGAAGGTCTGGGCGACTATTTCGTCGGGGAGCGAACACGTGTGTTCGTTGCAACGGGCAAGCGCGAGGCGCTGGTCCTGCCAGAGACCTTCATCTATCGCCGGTTCGGCGTCAGCTACGCGAAACTCAAGAACGGCATGGAGGTCGTCGTCCAGGTCGGCCAGCCTGTGACCGGGGGTCTCGAAATCCTGTCCGGCCTGAATGATGGCGACGTTGTGGTGATGCCGTGAAGATTGGACTTTCCGGCGCCCTCACGCGCGCCTTCATCACCTCGCCGCTGACCCCGCTCTTCCTGATCGGCTCGCTCGTTGTCGGCATGATCGCGCTCATCGCGCTGCCACGCGAGGAAGAACCGCAGATCAGCGTTCCCATGGTCGACATCATCGTCAGCACCAAGGGCTACAAGGCCGAGGATGCTGTCGAACTCATCACCAAGCCACTCGAAGATATCGTCAAGGGGATCGACGGCGTCGAACACACCTATTCGACCACTCAGGACGATCAGGTTCTGGTGACAGCGCGCTTCCTTGTCGGCACTGACCAGGATACGGCGCTGCTGCGCGTGCATGAAAAAATCCGGTCCAATATCGCGGACCTGCCTTATGGCATTCCCGAACCCCTCATCGTCGGCCACGGTATCAACGACGTCGCCATCCTCGCGCTGACGCTCGCGCCCAAGCCGGAGGCCGCCGCGCGCTGGAATGACAATGGCCTGCGCCAGATCGCGCAGGAGCTACAACATGAGTTGATGAAGGTCGACAATGTCGGCATCACCTACATCATCGGCGGCAGTCCGAACCAGATCAGGGTCGAGCCGGACCCTGACCGCCTCGCGCTTTACGGCATCACGCTGAACCAGCTCGTTGACAAGCTGCAGAACGCCAATCGCTCGCTCGTCGTCGGCCGGGTGACCAGCGTCAACCGCAGCTCGACCGTGGTTGCCGGCGAAACCCTTCAAGGCGTGCCGGATATCGGCCTTCTCCTTCTGACCTCGCGCGACGGGCGCCCCGTTTATGTAAAGGATGTCGCCGATGTCGTCGTCGGCGCAGCCGAGACGGATTCGCGCGCCTGGAATCTGGCAAAGGCGAAAAATGGGGAGCTGCAGCGCCTCCCCGCCGTTACCATCGCCTTTGCAAAGCGCAAGGGCGCCAATGCGGTGGTTGTTGCCTCGGACCTCCTCGCTCGCCTGGAGACCGTCAAGGGAAGGCTACTCCCCAATGATGTCGAAGTCGCAGTAACGCGCAACTATGGCGCGACGGCGACCGAAAAGGCCGATGAGCTGCTGTTCCACCTTGGCCTCGCGACCGTCTCCATCGTCGCCCTCATCACATGGGCGATCGGCTGGCGCGAAGGCGTGGTCGTGCTTGTCGTCATCCCGACCACGATCCTGCTTACACTCTTCGCCTCATGGCTGATGGGCTATACGATCAACCGCGTCAGCCTCTTCGCCCTGATCTTCTCCATCGGCATTCTCGTCGACGACGCCATCGTCATTGTCGAGAACATCATCCGTCACTGGCATATGCGCGGCGAGAAGGGTCTCATCGAAAGCGCCGTCGAGGCGGTGGCCGAAGTCGGCAATCCGACAATCGTGGCTACGCTCACCATCATCGTCGCCCTGCTTCCCATGATGTTCGTGAGCGGCATGATGGGCCCCTATATGAGCCCCATTCCGGCCAACGCGTCGATGGCGATGATCTTCTCCTTCTTCGTCGCCGTCATCATCACGCCATGGCTGCTCTTCCACATCGCGAGGCACCGCTTTGAGGGTGAGGGCGCCGTGTCGCACCAGGGCGGACATGAGGATGGCGGGGCGCTCGCGCGGCTCTATGTCCGCATTGCGCGCCCGCTGCTGACCGGCAGACGAAACTCGAAGAGGCTGCTGATCGGCGTCGGCGTGGCCACATTCGCAGTCTGCCTTCTCTTCGTCACGCGCGACGTGGCGGTGAAGCTCCTGCCCTTCGACAACAAGTCCGAGCTTCAGGTGGTGCTCGACATGCCTGAGGGAACGACGCTTGAAGAGACGCAGCGTTTTCTCTTCGCGGCAGCGGACAAGCTCAAGGCGATGCCCGAGCTCACCTCAATCCAGCTCTATGCCGGCACGTCCGCCCCATTCAATTTCAACGGCTTGGTACGGCACTACTACTTGAGGAGCGGGCCGCAGCAGGGCGACCTGCAGGTCAATTTCGTCGCGAAAGGTGACCGCACTCGCGCCAGCCACGACCTTGCCGTCGCCACCCGCAAGGAACTCGCGACCCTCGCCTGGCCGGAAGGCACGGTGCTTCGCGTCGTCGAGGTGCCGCCAGGCCCGCCTGTTCTCGCGACGCTGCTCGCGGAGATTTACGGCCCCGACCAGAAGACACGCCGCGACGCCGCCCGCAAGGTCGAGGAGGCTTTCCGCTCGGTCGATTTCGTTCACGATGTGGACGACACCTTCTACAAACCCGCCGAACGCCAGCGCTTCATCATCAATCAGGACGATCTGGAGTTTCATGGCGTCGAACAGCAAGCCGTCTATGACACCATCGCAACGATCATCGGCGGGGCCGAGATCGGTTTCTCGCAGCGCGGCCAGGGTGCGAAGCCTTACGACATCGTCGTGAAGCTGCCGCGCAGCGCGCAGTCGATGGGCGAGCGCCTGCTGACCACGCCGATACCGGCAGGCGGCACGGCGCGCGAGGGACGGAACGTTGAACTCGGCGATGTCGTG